>NZ_JBWKNO010000006.1:0-148927 GCF_059415605.1 Rhodoferax sp. GW821-FHT10B06
CGTTTTGATAAAACAGACTTCGTCTACATCGCCAAGCAGGACGCGTACCGTTGCCCAGCGGGTGAACAGGCGATCTACCGCTTCACCAGTGTCGAGAAGGCACTCAATGTCCATCTGTACTGGCCGAGCGCCTGTCCCAACTGCCCGCTCAAAGAGCAATGCACCACCAGCAGCTTTCGCCGAGTACGCCGCTGGGAACACGAAGACGTCTTGGAACGAATGCAGCAGCGATTGGACCGCAACCCCGACGCGATGACACTACGCCGGAGCACAGTGGAACATGTCTTCGGCACACTGAAGCACTGGATGGGCTGGACGCACTTCCTGACGAGGACCATCAAGCATGTGAGCACAGAGATGAGCCTGCATGTGGTGGCTTATAACTTCAAGCGGGTGCTGAGCATCCTGGGCATGGAAGGAATGATGAAGGCGATGAAGCTAGCGGGGGCATGAGGCCTTGCGGGCTTTATACGCCATCAAAAACGCGATTCTTGGCCCCTGCAAGCCACACCAGGTGCACCAGACGCACTTGGCGCGCTTTGTGGGATTGTGAGAAAGAAACCGGGTTTACGATGTCTGGGCCGAATCGCGAGAGCGATTGTTTAGCTGTTTTCACACAGCCTCGGCCGATAACCCCCCCTAATAGATAGAGGTGCCCATCCGCCTCACCCCTCCATCCGCAACCCCTTAGGCAGCGGAAACTTCACCGTCTCTTCAATCCCCTCCATCTTGCGCACCGCCACCGCCCCCAGCGCGCGGATGCGGTCGATGACCTGCTGCACCAGCACCTCGGGGGCAGAAGCGCCGGCAGTCAGGCCGACACGAGCCTTGCCTTCGAACCAGGCGGATTGCAGCTCTTCGGCGCTGTCCACCATGTAGGCGGGTGTGCCCAGCTTCTCGGCCAGCTCGCGCAGGCGGTTGCTGTTGGAACTGGTGGGGCTACCGACCACGATCACGATGTCCACCTGCGGGCTCATGATCTTGATGGCGTCTTGGCGGTTCTGCGTGGCGTAGCAGATGTCTTGCTGCTTGGGCTCGCGAATCAGCGGGAAGCGGGCCTTCACGGCGGCGGAGATCTCAGCCGCGTCGTCCACGCTCAGGGTGGTCTGCGTGACGACCGCTAACTTGGTGGTCTGGCTGGGCTGGACATTCGCCACGTCGGCCACGTCTTCCACCAGATGGATGCCGCTGTCGAGCTGGCCCATCGTGCCTTCGACCTCGGGGTGGCCCTTGTGGCCGATCATGATGAATTCATAGCCCTCTTTGGCCAGCTTGGCCACCTCGACGTGCACCTTGGTCACAAGCGGGCAGGTGGCGTCAAAAATCTGGAAGCCACGAGCCTTGGCCTCGCGCTGCACGGCCTGGCTCACGCCGTGGGCCGAGAACACCAGGGTGGCGCCGGGCGGCACGTCGTCCAGCTCTTCGATGAAGATGGCGCCGCGCGACTTCAGGTCGTTCACCACATAGGTGTTGTGCACGATCTCGTGGCGCACGTAGATGGGGCTGCCGAACTTGGCCAGCGCGCGGTCCACGATCTCGATGGCGCGGTCCACACCCGCGCAAAATCCACGCGGTTCGGCCAGGATGATTTCTTCTGCGGAACTCATAGCACACCAATCAGTTGTACTTCGAAGGTCACGGGCTGGCCGGCCAGCGGGTGGTTGAAGTCGAACAGCACGGCGTCCGGGCTGTCGGCATTGCCCACCTGCTGCACGGCACCAGCGTAGCTGCCCTGGCCGTCCGGTGTGGGGAACTGCACCACATCACCCACGTGGTACTGCTCCAGCGGGTCGCCCAGCTGGTTCAGCAGCTTGCGGGCCACCCACTGCTGCATATCGGGCTGGCGGTCGCCAAAGGCTTCACCGGCGGGAATATCGAACGAGGTGCGCGTGCCTTCCGGCAGGCCCAGCAGGCGCTGCTCCACGGCGGGCGACAGCTCGCCCGTGCCGAGAGACAGTGTGGCGGGCTTGTCGTTGAAGGTGTTGATGATGTCGCCCGTGGGGCCGCTCAGGCGGTAATGCAGGGTCAAAAAGGAACCGGGCTGAACCACGGGCAGAGAAGTAGAGGGCATAGGAGTCTCGGTAAACTGGGCTCTATTGTAAAAGTCCGCCATGCCGCTCAAAGACCTCCCCCCCGATGCCCGTCCGCGCGAAAAGCTTTTGGCGCGCGGCCCTGCCGCCTTGAGCGACGTGGAACTGCTGGCCCTGCTGCTGCGCACCGGCATCCAGGGCAAGGGGGTTTTGCAGATGGCGCACGAGCTGCTGCAAATTGCCAGCCCAGGCAGCATGGGTTTTGGCGGCATTGCAGGCCTGCTGAACGCAACCACTGACGACCTGAAGCGCGTCAAGGGCCTCGGGCCGGCCAAACGCGCCGAAATCAGCGCCGTGCTGGAGCTGGCGCGGCGTGCCATGGCCCAGCGGCTGCAGGAGCGGCCAGCCTTCAGCGATCCGGGCGCAGTCAAGCACTATCTGCAGCTACACCTGGCGGCCAAGGGGCACGAGGTGTTTGCCGTGCTGTTTCTGGACGCGCAAAACCGCCTGCTGGCGCTGGAGGAGCTGTTCCGTGGCACGCTGACACAGACCAGTGTCTATCCGCGCGAAGTGGTGGTCCGCGCCCTGCACCACCAGGCCGCCGCCGTGGTGCTGGCGCACAACCACCCCAGCGGCTCGGTCCAGCCCTCGCGCGCCGACGAGGCGCTGACGCAGACTTTGCGCGCCGCACTGGCCCTGGTGGACGTGCGGGTGCTGGACCACATCATTGTGGCGCCGGGCGAGGCCCTGTCCATGGCCGAAAAAGGACTGTTGTGATGAAGATCAGTTCACTACAAGACCTGAAGAAGATCCAGAAAGCCATTGCCGACGCGGCCGCGCTGCAAGCCGCGCAAAAGGCTGCCGAGCTGGAGGCCCAGCGCCGCAAAGCCGCCCAGAAGAATCTGTTTGTGAATGCCGCAGGTGCGGTACATCGCTTGCCGGAACAGCGCAAGGCGCTATTGAAAAAAGAGCAACCGCCGCCGCTGGCAATCCAGCTGCAGCGCGACGAGCAAGCGGTGCTGGTGGAGGCCATCAGCGACGGTTTTGATGCCAGCAACCTGCTGGAAACCGACGACACGCTGAGCTACCGCCGCCCCGGCATCGGCATCGACGTGCTGCAGCGCCTGCGCAAGGGTGAGTGGGCCATCCAGCGCCAGCTGGACCTGCACGGCCTGCGCAGCGACGAAGCGCGCGACACCCTCAGCGGCTTCATCCGCGAGGCCTACAAACAGGGCATACGCTGCGTGCGCGTGGTGCACGGCAAAGGATTGAGCTCGCCGGGCAAAACACCGGTGCTGAAGGCCAAGGTGCGCAACTGGCTGGTGCAGAAGAACGAAGTGCTGGCCTTTGTGCAGGCCCGGCCGATGGAAGGCGGCGCCGGCGCGCTGGTGGTGCTGCTGCAGCCCAGCCGTATTGGCCCGGCCTAAGAACCTATTTGCAATCTGCGATTTATAAAAAACAAGCCGCCAGCGCAGAATTTACCTGCGCCAGCGGCTATTTAAACCATAGCAAGCTCAGACCGAAATACCCACTGCCAGCGAGGCCGCGTAGCCGGCGCTGACGCTGCCGGTCACGGTGGCCATTTCGGTGGAGGTGCCGTCGCTGAACACGTTGTCGCTGGCAAAGCTGAAGCCAGCCAGATTGCTCGCGCTGCTGGAATAACCGGTGGAGGCATACACCGTGGTGCAGATGGCGGTTGGAAGCGCGATCTGCGAGGTCAACACCTGGTCGCCCGCCGGGTTGGTGATGGCCGCCGACAGGCTGGAATACACCTCGAAATGGATGTGCGGCATGCGCCCGGAATAGCAGCCGGGGAAGATGCTGGTGAAGGTCACGCTGCCGTTGCTGTCCGTCACCTGCAGGCCGCGCAGATAGTTCTCGCCGGTGATGCCGCTGGAGTACAGCGAGTACAGGCCGTCGCGGCTGCAGTGCCAGATGTAGATGGCATAGCCCGCCAGCGAGGCGCAGCTGGAATTGGTATTGCTCAACGTCAAGGTAATGGTCAGCGGCACGCCGGGCGCGGTGGTGGTGCTGCTGCCAAAGCTGGAGCGGATGTCGCTGCGGTTGATGCCGGACTGCGTCAGCACATTCACCGTGGTGCCGCTGAGCGTGTTGGTGCCGTCTGCCGGGTACGGGCCATTGGTTTCGCTGACGGTGTTGGTGCAGCTGCCGCTAGTGGTGGTGGTGGTAGTTGTTGTTGTGGTCGAAGTCGTGGAGCTGGTGCTGGAGCTGTCCGACGACGCCGTACTGCTGGAATCCCCCCCGCCACCGCCGCAGCCAGAAAAGCCCAACACGCCCAGCGGCGCCACACTACCCACGCCTAGCCAGCGCAGGGTCCGCCGGCGCTGTGCCAGCAAATTGTCGAGCATGGCCAAGTCCTGGGCCAAACCGTGGAGGTGTTCTTCATGCATGGGTTTTCTCCTGTAGTGGTGCTTATGGATTTGGTGGAGCCTGTGGAGCCTGTGCATCCAGCTGCACCGAGCGCAGCTGCAGGGTCTTGCCGTCAGATGCCAACAGGGCCTGCACGTCCACCTGCAGGCCGACCAGCGTGGCGGGGCTTTGGGAGAAATAGGTATTGCTGTCCCAGGTGGCGTTGACGTTGCCCAGGATGGTGCTCAGCACCATGCTGCTGGTGGCAGTCTGCACGCTGAGCACCTGGCCGCGGGTGTCCACCACCGCATTCGCTGGGATCGAGGTGCTGCACGTTACTTTGGTGGCGGTCACAGGCTGGCCGGGAGCCTGCAGCCGGCCTTCGACGTTCACGGTGACCTGGGCGGTCAGCGCTACGCTGCGGCAGTTGTTGTCTATCACCGACGCGGCAGCCTGCACGCTCACGCCGCGCAGGGTGAACTGCACGGTGCTGGGGGTCCAGTCAATGCCGCTGGTCACCCCCGTCAGCACGGTGACGGCGCCCTGGTCGTCATTGCCGCCCGAGCCCGTGCGGAGACTGGCCGCGCTGGCCACCAGGGTGTCGCCCACGCGCGTTACATCCAAACTCACAAACTGCCCCTGGGCCAGCGCGGACGTATCCACCGGCACATCGCTGGGCAGGTGCACCACGGCACCTTGCACCACCACAGTACGGGCGCTGGCGTTGTATTCTGTGGCCAGGCCGCTCAGACGCAGTGACTGGCCGCTGGTCAGGTCCAGCACATTGCTTTCCGAGCGCAACACGCGGACGGCCGGCACCGGAACGGTGGCCAGATCCGTAGCGTTGGCCCAGACCTGCACCACCTGGCCGTTAGCCAAGCCGCCGGGCAGGCTGCTGGACTGCACCAGGGTACCGGTGGCGCTGTTCAGGCGGAAGCTATTGCCCGACAGGGCTTGCACCACACCGCCCAGCTGCACCACGCTGGGCGTGCTGGACTGCTTGGCCAGCCGGGTCGCCACCAGCACATAGCTGGCGCTGCCGCCGTCCCAAACCCAGCAGCCGTACACGTCCACCGCGTCGCCCACGGCGATGTCGCTGGCCGCGCTGTAGCCATCCAGCACGGTGGCGGTGCTGCGAGTCGCATCGCTGCTGGTGCTGACCAGGCGCACGGTCTGGCCCAGCACCTGCAAGCGGCCATTGCTGTCCGGCACCGTGGTGACACTGCCCAGCAGTTGCGACACCACCTCGATGCTGAGCGCGGCGTTGCTGCCCTGGTATTGCAGCCGCACCCGCTGGCCCAGCTCGGCCGTGGTATTGACCAGGGCACCGCTGGCGTCGCGGCGCTGCACGGTGGCGCTGGTGTCGCTGTATTCCACGCCGTCCACGATCACGCTGCCAAAGCCGCTGACCGTGCCGCCGGCCTCACCGGTGCCACCGCTGCCCACACCGGCCACCGTGCCGCCGCCGCAGCTCTCCAGCAGCAGCGCCAGCAGCATGACGGCCAGACTGGCCAAAATGGCAGCCAGCCAACCCTGCCACTCCCGACTAGCGCCAGCAAAGCGGGCGGCGCCGTCGTTTGTATCCATCTGGATGCTGGTATCTGCTTTAGCCATGGTCGGGCGCGTCCTGCGGGCTGTTGTTCTTCGGGGGTGGGGGGGGCACAGGTGCCATGGGTGCGGTCAGGCAGAACATGCCCAACCGGATGCGCTGGTTACCGCCAGCGGGTTCGTCTTGTTCGCACAAAGGCACAGCCGCCTTGACCATGGCGGCCAGCACGTCGCGCCACAGGCTGTTGGCCAGTTGCTCCAGTTGCTGTACCGACTGCGGGCTGAGCCCGTCGGCAAACACGCTTTGCTCCAGAAAAGTCTTGCCGTCGCCCGCGCTGAGGTTGTGCACGCCAGCTTCGATATGGTCGGCCACGCTGCCGGCCAGCAGGCGGCGCGCCTCTTCCAGCGAGGTATTGGGTACAAAGGCCTGGCGCCGCAGGCACACTTGGCCATCAGATTCTTCGACCACATCCAGGCGCACCAGCTCCAGCAGCACGGAGCGCGGGTGGATGTCTTTGGATACGGAACGGGCCAGGCTTTCAAACGAGGCCAGGGCACCGGCAAACGGCAGCACGTCGGGCAGGTCGGAGGCCAGCCAGCGCGTCATCACCTGGCTGGCAGGCGTGGGCTTGCCCAGGCGGGCGCGCACATCGGCGGCGCGCTCGGTATGCGCGGCGGCCCGCACGTCCTTGCGGTGCAGGCCAGACAGCAGGCTGACCGCCGAGTCTGTCTGCTTGCCGCCTATGCGTGTCAGCTCGGTGCGCGCAGCCTCCAGGAACACCGGCTTCAGCGCGGCGGTCAGATCGGTATAACCGACCCCGGAACGCAGCAGCCACACTACCAACGGCTGCAGCATGGCGAGCACCTGCTCCAGCACGGGCTGGCCTGGCGTGGGTGGTGGAAGTTCTGACATGGCTGTATTGTAAATGGGAAATTTACCCACAACAACAAAAACCACGCTTGCCGCGGTCCGGCTCGGTATTTACTATGAATATCATAGCTACCAGCGCAGATTCTATCTGCGCCAGCAGCCTAAAAGACTGAGTATTTACACACTGGACATCATGCGTCCAAACCCAGGTAGTTCGCCAGTATCAGCGCCGCATCGTCGGTAAACAGGCCTTGCGCCAGTTGCTCGACCAACACTGTGGGGGGCAGCAGGGCGAAGCCTTGCACCTCACCGTCCTGGTTGGCCGGGGCCACGCCCTCGGCCAGGTTGCAGGCGTACCAATGGATGTGCTCCACCACATAGCCGGCGCCACCGCTGTCGGTGCTGGGGCGGCGGGTGGTGAGGCGACCACCAGGACGTAGGTCCAGCATATGCGGCGGTCGCAGGCCGGCCTCCTCCCAGGTTTCGCGCTCCAGCGCGGTGGGGACGGAGTCCGCCGCCGACACCATGCCGCCCACCAGGGTGTCCCAGCGGCCGGGGTCATTGGGTTTGCTGTCCGAACGCTGCTGCACCCAGACCCGGCCGTCCGGCGCGGCGCCCACCAGGTGCACGGCGCAGGTGGTGATGCCCAGGGCGCGCACCACGCCGCGCTCCACCGTGGCCACGACACGGCCATCGGCATCGGGCACGGCAAGTTGCTCGTCGCGCCAGACATGGGCCAGGCCGGCCTCGCGCAGCACGTGGGCCAGGTGTGCCAGGCTGTGCGTGGGCTCCCCCTGCAGCTGCCAACCCAGCTGACCGTATTGCTCTATTTTCAGGAGCACCTTGCGCAGGTAGGGTATGCGCTGCAGGTCGATTTTTGCCATGAACTCCGGCTCCACCGAGCCGATCTGTACCGCACCAGCCCACAGGGGCCAGCGCGGCCGCGCGGGCGGCTGGTCGGCCTCGGCGCGCAAGGTCTTCAACCAGTTCATAAGGTGAGGATGGTGCAGCCGGTGGTCTTGCGTGCCTCCAGGTCGCGGTGGGCTTGCTGTACCTGGTCCAGGGGATAGCGCTGGCCGATGTGGATCTGCACCTGGCCGCTTTGCACCACGGCAAACAAGTCATCGGCCATGGCCTGGGTGCTTTCGCGGGTGGCCATGTGGGTGAACAGCGTGGCACGGGTCAGGTACAGCGAGCCCTTGGCGCCCAGTATGCCGGGGGCAAACGGCGCCACCGGGCCGGACGCATTGCCGAACGAGGCCAGCAGGCCGAAGGGGCGCAGGCAGTCCAGCGATTTATCAAACGTGTCCTTGCCCACCGAGTCGTAGACCACCTTGACGCCTTGGCCGCCAGTGATCTCCTTGACCCGCGCCGCAAAGTCTTCTGCTGCGTAATTGATAGCATATGCCGCACCATTGGCAAGCGCCAACGCACATTTTTCTGCGGAACCTGCGGTGCCGATGAGCTGCAGGCCCATCGCCTTGGCCCACTGACACGCAATCAGGCCGACCCCGCCGGCAGCAGCGTGGAACAGCACGAAGTCGCCCGGCTGCAGGCCGCCCTGGGGCTGGGTCTTTTTCAGCAGGTACTGCGCCGTCAAGCCCTTGAGCATCATGGCCGCGCCGGTTTCGAAGGAGATGGCGTCGGGCAGCTTGCAGACGCAGGTAGCCGGCATGACGCGGCGCTCGCAGTAGCTGCCGGGCGGGTTGCTGGCGTAGGCGGCGCGGTCGCCTACCTGCAGGTGGGTGACGCCCTGCCCTACGGCCTCGACCACACCGGCGGCCTCCATGCCCAGCTGCACCGGCAAGCTCTGTGGGTACAAACCGCTGCGCTGGTAGACGTCGATGAAATTCAGGCCGATGGCGTGGTGGCGGATACGGATCTGGCCGGGGCCGGGCTCGCCCACCGGGATGGTGACCAGCTCCAGTTGTTCAGGGCCGCCATGCTGGCGGATTTGTACGGACAGGCTGCTAACAGACATAAAACACATTCCTCCAAAGGGTATGCCGCATGGTGCCATGAAAGCTTAGGTACAGTGCGCGCCATGCAACAAGGCCTGACGCTCCGTACCGCTCTTCTCCTGACCCTGGCCCCGCTGTTGTGGGCCGGCAATGCCGTCGTGGGGCGCATGGTGCATACCTTGGTGCCGCCCATCACGCTGAACTTCATCCGCTGGGTGCTGGCCTTTGCCATTCTGCTGCCGATGGCCGGCTGGGTGCTGCGGCGCGACAGCGGGCTGTGGCCACACTGGCGGCGGTTTGCGTTGCTGGGTCTGCTGGGCGTGGGCCTGTACAACGCGCTGCAGTACATGGCGCTGCAGACTTCCACGCCCATCAACGTAACCCTGGTGGGCGCCAGCCTGCCCATGTGCATGCTGGCCGTCGGGGCCCTGTTTTTTGGCGCCCGCGTGACACGCAGGCAGGTGCTGGGCGCGCTGCTGTCGCTGGCCGGCGTGCTGCTGGTGCTGTGCCGGGGCGAATGGCAGCAGTTGCTAGCGCTGCGCCTGGTGGCGGGCGACATTTTCATGCTGCTGGCCACCGTGTCCTGGTCGTTCTACAGCTGGCAACTCAGCCTGCCCAAAGACCCACCGGCCATACGCGCCGACTGGGCGGCGTTTTTGCTGGCACAGATCAGCTTCGGCCTGGTGTGGTCGGGCGCCATGACGGCAATGGAATGGGGTGTGGGCGCGGCCCCGGTGCAATGGGGCTGGCCGCTGGCCGCCGCCTTGGCCTATGTGGCGGTGGGTCCGGCGGTGTTGGCCTACCGCTGCTGGGGCGCCGGGCTGCAGCGGGTGGGGCCGAATGTGGCCGGCTTCTTCATCAATCTCACGCCGCTGTTTGCGACCCTGCTGTCGGCAGCCTTTCTGGGCGAGTGGCCGCATCTGTACCACGGGCTGGCGTTTGCGCTGATCGTGGGCGGTATCGTGGTGTCGTCGCGCCGTTGAACCATCGCAGAAAGGACGCTCAGGTCTTCCAGAGGTTGCCGGCGAAGCGGCTGCCAAAGCGCAGCTTGCTGCGGTCCCAGGGGGTGAAACGGGGAATCTGGAACGGGTCGGTGCCCGTACGGGCCGCGCCCCAGGTGGTAGACACGGCGGCGTCAAAGCCCAGTTCACGCACGATGTCCACGCTCTCGGGGATGTAGTCGGTGCCAGGTTTGCCATTCGGATAGGCAAACAGGCCCACGCGCTCTCCCAGCAAGTCCTGCAAAAACGCCCGGCTCTCGCCGATCTCGGCGCGCGCGGCATCGGCGCCCAGCTTGGCCAGAATGGGGTGGGTGCGGGTATGGGCGCCGATCTGCATGCCGGCCTGGCGCAACTCACGCACCTGCTGCGAGGTCATCATGAGGTCGTCGGGCGAACGCACCCCGGCGCAGGCAGCGATCTGCTCGGTCAAGGTCTTGCGCTGGGCCAGCGGCAGGTATTTGATCTGGCCGATGATGGCCTGGATGGCCTCGCGCTTTTGCAACGGGCTGCCTATGGTGTACTGGCCTAGATAGCCACTGCCGTCAGGCTTGGCCAGGGACGACAAATCCAGCTGTGCCTGGGTACACAGGCGCACGGATTCGATCACGGTGTCGTTCCACATGCGGCCGCCATCCAGGAAGTCGGTGGCGATGAAGAAGGTGGCCTGCAGGCCGTGGCGCGCCAGGATGGGCTGGGCCACGGTGCGGTTGTCGGCATAGCCGTCGTCAAAGGTGATGGCCACGGCCCGCTCGGGCAGGCTGCGGCTTTGCAACTGCTGGGCCGCCACATCCAGCGGCAGCACATTGCACCAGGATTTCATCCATTGGCAGATGGCATCAAAGGCCACGGCATCCACCTCGCCCGGAAAGATCGGGTCGGGCTCGGGCAGCACACGGTGGAAGATCAGCACCGACAGGCGGCCCCGCTCACCTGCGGGGGAAAGGTGTTTCAGTACCGTTTTAAACATGGATCACTTGGGTTTGACCAGCCGGGCCATGCCGGGGATGTTCTTCCAGCCCGGCACATAGGCCGGCTCGCGCAGCCAGCCCTTGGTTTGCACCCAGACCCGGGTCAGCACCACCAGCACCATCACGTTGTAAGGCAGGTCGAAATAGGCCAGGCTCAAGAAGGCCCCGCCCACGGCATAACCCAGCAAGCAGACCTGGCACATGGCACCCAGGTCCACGCACCAGGCCGCCTCGGGAATCTTGGTGCAATGGGTACGCAGCCAGCCGGCCGCACGCCAGGTCATCACCCAGATGGTCAGGAACATGAACAGACCGACGAATCCGTGGTTGCCCAGCACCTGAAAGTAAATGCTGTGGGCCGCATGGACGGCCTCCGGGTAAGGGGAATACTGCGCAAACAACTCAGGCCGGGCCGCATCAAAACCCACCCCCGTGGGATAGTGGAAAGCGATGTTCCAGGCATTCCACCAGGCAGAGATGCGGCCCATGGAAGATTCATCCTGCTCGTATTCGCCAATGGTGGACATGCGGCCCATCCATTCGCTGGGCATGAAGGCAATCAACAAGGGCGCTGCCAGCCCCAGCACCATGCCCACCACGAGTTTGTTCTTGCCGTTCCACCACATGAATGCAGCCATGGCACTGATGGCCAACAAGGCCCCCCGCGAATAGCTGCCGACGGCCGCCACGGCGCACAGCAATGACATGCCCGTCATGGCATGGCGGCCCCAGCGCGAATTGAGCTGCAGCTGCAAAAAGCGCAGCAACGGGATGGCCATCACCAGGGACAGAGCGAACTCATTGTTGTCTTCGATGAAGGAGCCCGGTGGCCCCCACACCCGAAAGTTGCCCCCTGTCAGCAAGGTGAACAAGCCACCCTTGGCGCCCAACAGGGCCAGCGAGCCCGCGCACACCCAGGCCAGGGCCAGAATATGCTTCTTGCTATGCAGCAGAACCAGCGCGACTAGGATCATCAGGTCCACCTTCATGACCTTGTTCCATTGCCAATAGTCGCCTGATGGGTCCAGGCCCAGCACGGTCGAGAGAGATATCCAGACCATGAACAACAAGAACACCACCACGACCGGCGCCTTGAATGGCGAAGCCCGATCCCGCGTCACCAGCAGGCCCAACACCGTAGCGCAAAAAGCCACCATGGCGACCGGCGCATCGTAGGCAAAACCATAGGTGTAGCGGTGCGGATTCATGATGCTCAGCCATGTCCACAACATCACGCCTATCCATGCCTGGCGCACAGCCGCGATGGCGCCCAGCAGCACCAGACCCACAATCAATATGTCACGCATGCTGGTCTCCTGTGGCCTTAAGCGGCGTGGCTCACGATATAGCGGAATTTGCCGGATTTTTCAGCGGGGATGGCGTCCACCAGGTCTACCTGCACCTCCACCCCTGCTCCTAGGCGGCGCTTGAAACCATCAACGATCTGCGCCGGAGCACCCGGCAGAAAACCTGGCCCAGCCACCAGCAGTACCCGGGTTTTTTCGCGCGACTCCTGCACCACCTTGAACGACTGGACGCCCGCGAGGTCGCGCAAAATATAGATCAGCGAAAGGCCATGCATCACAGTGCCGTCAGCGGCAATCACGAAGTCGGTGCTGCGCCCCTGGATCTCTTTCAACAAAGGCAGACCGCGGCCACAGCTGCAAGTGGCGGTGTCGAGCACGCCGATGTCACCCGTGCGATAGCGTATGAACGGGAAGTCCTGGGTCGCCAAATGGGTCACCACGATTTCACCTGCCACGCCGGGTGGCTGCACCTCACCAGCTTCGTTGATGATTTCCACCACCAGATCTTCGGTCGTGATGTGCATGCCGCCAGCCGGGCATTCATGGGCAATGAAACCCGCATCCCGACCACCATAGCCGTTCGCCACGGGGCAGGCAAAAGTCTGGCTGATGGTGGCGCGTTGGTCATCGTACAAACGCTCCGAGGTCACGAATGCCACCTTAATGCCCAAGTCATCCATGGCGATACCGCGCTTTTGCGCATGGCGGGCAATCAAGGTCAGCGCCGACGGGTAACCAAACAGCATTTTGGGCCGCGTGCTTCGAATGGTCGCAATGAAGCCGTCAAGCTTGCTCTCCGACATCTCAAATGCGGGCAGCAACTGGGTCCGCATCAAGGTATCGCGCACCAGCTTCACGCGGTCCTGCGTGCCCAGCTCAATCGGCGAACCCCACACCACGATTTCTGGATCGCCAATATCCACGCCCCACCAACGGGTCGCTCGCCACTTGGCGGCTACATCATGGCTTACGCGCTTGGTACCAATGAAAAACACCAAAGGCTCACCTGACGAGCCTCCGGTATTGAAACGGGTCAAGCCCTGGGCATCCACATGTCTGAGCGCATCGGTGTTGGCCTTGATGCTGGCTTTGGTAAGGAACGGTAATCCGGCAAGGTCTTTGACGGACGAAACCTTAGCCGGATCAAACCCGGTCGCCGCAAACAAGTCACGGTAGTAAGGCACGTTGACTGCAACCTCGGCCAAGAACGCACGCAATCTCTGCACCTGGTAATCCGCCAGCTGTGCAGAAGACCACCATTGGGCAGCTTCCATATGGCGGTGCACGGCAACGGTGGTGTGCTTTTTAAGCCGCTCTTGCAGCGGGAAAAGCACGTTGGAGATCAGCTTTGTGTACAGATCCATTTTTTGAATATTGCCAGGCAACAAAAATTAGCGGGAAGCGCTTATGGCACTCTTGTACTGGGCCGCCAGCAGAGGGCCGACCTGGCTCCAGGTATAGCGCTGCACCCTAGCCAGACCAGCGACATGCAGGCGTTCCCACAAGGGCGCCTCTTGCAGCAAGCGCAAACAGGCCTGTGCCATTGCGTCGGCATCTCCGGCGGGTACCAGCAGCGCCGTTTCCCCGTCCTCCACCATGTAGGGGACTCCGCCCACGCGCGTACTGACCACAGGCACACCACTAGCCATCGCCTCCAACAGGGAATTCGGCATGTTATCCGCAAGACTGGGATTCAACATGATATCGGCCTCGCGGTACAAGGCAGCCATGGCATCACGGTCTAAACGCCCCGTGAAATACACAGCATCATCCAGGCCCAAATCGGTCACGAGTTGCCGCAGTTCGGCTTCCTGTGGCCCACTCCCGGCAATAGTCAGGCGTGCTGCAGGCAAATGCGAGCGAACGCTATGAAATGCGCGTATCGCGGTAGCGTTGTCATACAAGGCTTCCAAATTTCGGGCTACCACCAGGTGCGCCGAGGCTCCCACGCGAGGGCCTCGCGAGTGAAAGCGTGCCAAATCAATGATGTTAGGCACGATCGTAGATGGCATGTGAAAGCGGGCAAATATTTCTTGCAGAAAAGCCGAGGGTACGAGCAGCAGCGCAGTAGCGGCCATGGAGGTGCGAACCATGAACTGTGCGTTTTTCAGAAACTCCGCTGCTTCACCGCCCCGGTAGTTCACCACCACCGGCACACCACGCAGGCGCCCCACCAAGATCGCGGGAGCCGCAAACAAATGCCAGGACCAACCTGAATTTGCCATGATATGCAACACATCGCTACGACCCGCCGCACGCCACAAAGCCCCAATATACGGAATCAACCGAAACAGCGCGCGGGCCCCAGGCAAACCTGCTGCCCACGCTGGACGGTACGGGGCATTGGTTTGGACCAAGGTCACCTCGGCTTGATCCGAACGCAGCAATTCAGCCAATTGCCGGGTTTGGTTGGCCATGCCGCCAGCGGGCGGCGGTAATGGTCCCACCAGCCCCACACGAATGCCAGCAAAGCTCATCCAGCCACGCGATCTGTTAGCGCAGCATAGGGGCCAGAATAATTCGCAATGCTCTTGGTCCAGTTGCGCTCAGTCTCGACAAACTTGCGGCCAGCAGCACGCAGTTGCGCCCAACGCTCGGGCTCTTGCAACAACTTGACGATAGCTTCGGCCAATGATTCAACGCTGCCGGCTTTGAACAGAACGCCCGTGACACCATGGCGGATAAGCTCCTTATGCCCCCCCACGTCGGATGCGACCAGCAAACGTCCCTGCGCCATGGCCTCCAAAGGCTTGAGAGGCGTTACCAGCTCGGTCAAGCGCATGGAATGGCGCGGATAGGCCAGCACATCCACAAGGTCGTAATAGCGCTGTACTTCAGTGTGCGGCACGCGACCGGTAAATACGATCTTGTCTTGCAAACCAAGTGCCTGGGCCTGGGCTTTCAAGGCCGCATCCTGCGGACCACCACCCACTAGCAGCACGCGAACCTGGGGCATTTTCTCCAGAATTGCAGGCAAAGCCGACAGCAAAACATCCAGCCCCTCATAGGCGTAGAAAGAGCCAATGAAACCCACGATGGTGCAACCCGCAAGACCCAGCTTGGCCTTCAAGGCATCATCAGGAACGCCGCCCACGTCAAAGGCGTCGATATCGACCGCATTTGGAATGACGGTTACTTTATTGGCCGCAATGCCCCGCGCCACAATGTCAGACCGCAGTCCTTCGCAGATGGTGAAGACATGGTTCGCCTGCTTGAGCGCCCGGGTTTCCAAGCTGCGCGTGAAGCGATAGCGCAAACTGCCCTCTTCCGTAGTACCGTGGTCCACGGCAGCATCCTCCCAGAAGGCACGTACCTCATACACCACTGGAATCCCCAAGCGCTTACCCACCCGCAGTGCCGGCAAGGCATTCAGAACAGGAGAATGGGCATGCAAGATATCCGGCCGCACCTGCTCGGCAACCTCTTGCAAACGGCGCTCTACATGGCGCATCAATGCCAACTCACCCAAGCCAGGCAAACGCATGACACTGGATTCCGGTGTGGGCGTCCGATAAAAATGCCAGCCATCCACCGTCTCCTCCAAGCCACTTTCGGCAGTGTGCTTCGGGGTGGTGAGATGGAAGGTTTCCCAGCCTAGTTTGCGCTGCTCCCGCAAAATGGACAGAGTTCGAAAGGTATAGCCGCTGTGCAGAGGGATGGAGTGGTCCAGTACATGCAATACGCGCGTCATACTGCCACGCCTTCAGCCTGCGCAGGCAGCGCAATATCACTCTGCATCACATTGCGCAAAAAAGCCTCAAACATCAACAGCGTCCACAAAGGGGCACTGTAATCACGGGCTCCAGAATCATGTGCATTGACCAGATGCTCCAGATATTCCCGGTTAAACCAACCAGTCTCCGCCAAGCGAGGCCCCAGCACCGCATCACGAACGCGCTGGCGCAAAGGCCCCCGGAACCAACGGGCCAAGGGCACGGAGAAACCCATCTTGGGACGGTACAAAATATCGTCCGACAAACGCGGCTCCATCGCCTTTTTAAGCAAGTACTTACCCTCTTGCCCTTTGATCTTGAGAGAAGAGGGCAAAGTTGCCATCCACTCAACCAGTTCATGGTCCAGCAAGGGTTCGCGCACCTCCAGCGAATGGGCCATGCTTGCACGATCCACCTTGGTGTTGATGTCACCCACCAAATAGGTTTTCAAATCCAAATACTGGATCAAGGCAAGAGGATCGTCGGTGTTCGCCTTTGCAGCGTGGTGATCAAACACCTCTTGGGCGTTGTAACCCGCAAGCTCACTCTTGAAGCGCTTACTGAACAGTTGCTCACGCATAGGGTCACGCAGTATCGAGACTGAATGGAAATAAGCCTCTACCGAACTGCGAGAAAGGCCTTCAAACGTAGTTTTGGCCCTGAAGATGCGAGGCGCCCAATCCGCCTTGGGATACAAGCGCCCTAATGTTTTGAACAAGGGTTGACGCAACGCCTGCGGCATGGAGGCGCGCATCTTTTCCTCCATCAAGTGCAAACGGTAACGCCGGTAACCACCAAAAGTCTCGTCCCCCCCGTCCCCCGACAACGCCACCGTCACATGCTTACGCGCCAACTCGCATACACGGTAGGTGGGAATAGCCGAGCTATCTGCAAATGGTTCGTCGTATAGACTGGCCAAGGTATCAATCAGATCGAAATCGTCGCTCTTCACCGTCTCTACACGATGGTTGGTCCGGTATCGGTCTGCCACGGTTTGCGCAAACGCTGACTCATTGAAAGCTGGATCATCAAAAGCGATGGAGCAGGTGTTGACTGGCTCGGCAGACAAATCAGCCATCTCCGCTACCACGGCGCTAGAGTCCACGCCCCCCGACAAGAATGCACCCAGCGGAACCTCGGCAATCATCCGCAAACGCACAGACTCTTTCAGCCGGACATCCAGCTCCGCACAAGCCTCTTCCACACTGATCTTGCTATCCAGACTAAAACGCACGTCCCAGTACTGCTCGGGTTCTGCCAAAGCTTGCCCTCTGCGCAAAGTCAACGTATGCGCTGGTGAAAGCTTTTTTGCCTGACGGAAAATGGTCCGCGGCTCGGCAACATAGCCTAAAGCAAAATACTCTTCTACGGCCAGCGGATCCATATCGCGCTTGAGACCACCATGGGCCAACAATGACTTGAGCTCGGAGCCAAACAGCAATGTGCCGTCGTCCAAATGGGCGTAATACAGGGGCTTGACCGCCAAACGATCCCGCGCCATGAAAAATGTCTGCTGGTTACGATCCCACAAAGCAAACGCAAACATACCGCGGAAGCGCTTGACGCAATCTTTGCCCCAAGCCTCCCAGGCATGAACAATCACCTCGGTATCGCTACGCGTACGAAATACATGGCCCAGGGCCTGAAGCTCGGGAATAAGCTGCTGGTAGTTGTATATCTCGCCGTTGAAGACCACCACAACAGAACCGTCTTCGTTGAAGAGGGGCTGCTGACCCGTAGCCAAGTCAATAATCGACAGACGCCTGTGCCCAAGACCCAAGCCGGGTTCCAGATAAAGATCACCCTCCACCGGTCCGCGATGGTGTTGCGATTCATTCATACGGTGAAGCACCGCGCGGTTGATATCTCGGCTGCCACGGGTATCAAAAATGCCAACGATTCCGCACATGGTATTTATTTTGTATTGAGAGGTGTTTGGACAGCAACCCTTGCCGCACCCAGGAGGCGATCGTACAAGCCTTGGTAGGTCGCAACCATGGCAGCCATGCTAAATTTTTCTTCGGCAAGCCGGCGCCCTGCTTGCCCCATACTCTTGCCCAATATAGGTGCCGTAGCAAGCTGCACCATACTGCGCGCCAGCGCCTCTGAATCACCAGAAGGCACGAGCAAACCGGTTTCCCCTTGCACAACCAAGTCAGCATTCCCGCCCACCTCCGTCGCAATCACAGGCAAACCGCTCGCCATCGCCTCCAAGATTGTGTTGGAAATACCCTCGGCTAGCGAAGGCAATACAAAACAATCCAGGCTGCGCATCAACTCCGCAATGTCCTGGCGCTCGCCAGGCAGCCAAGCAATATCGGATAAGCCGGCAGCATCCAAGACATCTTGACACTGCGCGCGCAACGGCCCGTCCCCCACCATAACCAGTCGCAAACGTGCTCTCAACTCTGGAGCGATTTCAATCGTTCGAACAAACGCTCTGGCCAAATTAAGCTGATCCTTTACCACCTGCATACGCCCGACAGTACCCACAATCCATTCACGTGGCTGCCGAAATGGAAAATCAACAGGTAAAGAATCCGAATTCGTCTCAAAAGGACGAAACTTGCCAGAATCAACGCCGTTGTATACCTGCGTGACACGCGAGCCAGAGATTTTGACTCTATCTATTAGATAGGCAGCCAAATCACGAGAAAGTGCCAAGTAGTGAGAAACGAATGGACTGTAAATTCGCCGAATCCATTGGTGCTTCTTACTCAAGCCCGCTAAATCCTCTTGATCACGACCATGCTCACCATGAACACGAACACGCACGCCTGCAAAAAATGCCGGGACTACCACTTCAAGGGCTGCCAAGTTCCGAGTGTGAACAATCGCCGGGCGTAAGGCTCGAAACAATTTGAATAAACGTGGATACAACCAAATCGCATGCCCTGGCGTTTTATGCAAGGCAATAAATTCCACATCAGATTGCACAATACGGTGGCGAAAATCGGTAACGTCCGTTAAAGCCAAGATAACATGGCGATAAACCGATACAGGCATTTTATTAATCAAATTAACAACGCCATTCTCTAGGCCACCTGTATCAAAACGGTACATTACATGTACCACAACTGGACGTGAATCAACTATAGACGCCACAACTTATAACCGGCAGCCTGTATAGCATCACCATCAAAGGCCGCCTTAACGTCGATAAAGGCTCCACCCTTAACAAGTTTTTTGGAGAAATCCTCGACAGAAAGCGCTGCATACTCTTTGTGTGCAACTGCCGCAACAATAGCATCAGCCCGTGGCAAATCATCCCACTTGGACAAATGCACACCATATTCATGCACAGCCTCCTCTACATCGGCTTGAGGATCTGTAACAAATATTTCAACACCGTAGGAACGCAACTCTCTAATAATATCGATCACCTTAGAGTTTCGCAAATCACCACAATTTTCTTTAAATGTCAAACCCAAAATATTAACTTTAGCACCCTTAATATAACTACCAGAAGCAATCATATTTTTGATTGTTTGCTCAGCAATGAATTTCCCCATACTGTCATTGATACGACGACCGGCCAAAATAACTTCGGGCTGGTACCCCAACATGGCGGCCTTATGGGTTAAATAATAGGGATCCACACCAATACAATGCCCACCCACTAACCCGGGACTAAATTTTAGAAAATTCCACTTGGTACCAGCGGCAGCCAAAACCTCCGAAGTATCGATGCCTATTTTGTCAAAAATAATAGCCAACTCATTCATCAGTGCAATATTCAAATCTCTCTGTGTATTTTCAATAACTTTCGCCGCCTCGGCAGCCTTAATAGACGATGCACGATGCACACCAGGCACAATAATAGTTTCGTACAGCCGAGCAACTTTTTCAAGGGTTTCGGGTCCGTCGCCAGATACCACTTTTAAAATCTTAGTCAGCGTATGCTCTTTGTCACCGGGGTTAATTCGTTCAGGTGAATAACCCACAAAAAAATCTTGCTTCCACTTCATTCCCGATTCGCGCTCAAGCACAGGAATGCAAACCTCCTCTGTTGCACCGGGATAAACGGTCGATTCGTATACAACGATCGCACCTTTTTTCATGTTTCGGCCAACACTAGTACTGGAACCAATTAATGGCTTGAAATCCGGTATATGCGCGTCATCAACAGGTGTAGGCACTGCAACAACAATAATATCGGCCTCACCTAACATTTTAGGATCGGCGGTATATACCGCATGAGGAGATGCTCGCATTTCCTCATCAGACAGTTCCCGAGAAGGATCTATACCGCGATTGCAAGACTCCACTTTAGGTAAAGATATATCAAATCCAATCGTTCGGAAATGCTTACCGAACTCAATGACTAATGGGAGCCCGACATAACCCAAACCAATTACAGCAACAACACTCATAAATCACTCCATTTATCAATATTAAATAAATACATCAATTATTTTTAATTTTGTAAAGAATAGACTTCAACCCAACATAATTATCCAAAAAAAATCCATTCAACACATCATCAGCATTGACACCTTCAACAATTCTTGTACTCAAGATAACTACAGCCGAACCATCCCCATGCCCTAAAATTTTTTGAAACGCACTATAAACTATAGCAATGTAATCATTGTTCGTAACAAAACCATTAATCCAATAAAATTGCCAAACAGCAAGCCGCACCTCCCCCTCTGGAAAACCGACGCCTCGAAGCACTGTGGTACGTATTGGGATAGATTGCGAATCTATTTCAAGAGACTGTACACCCGAGGCAACTTTTGACCAATGCGGATCTGCACTAGTTACCAGTACATTGTCCGAAGAAATCATCTTGTGGCCATAACTTTGCCCGACATAATATCCCAAAAAAGTATCAACAGTTTTACCGTTTTTTTTAAAACTTCTAGAAAAATTAAGTGCAGTATTTTTGTACGACGGCAAAAAATTAGAGTGAGTTTCCTGCCTGGATACCCAATTAAATTTAACATCCGAAAAGCTAGCCAAACCCTTTAAATTATATGGAGCAACATTATCTATAGCAGCCTTCAGCAAGAGGGGGCAGGTTAACAGAAAAATAATTGCAGCAAAAATACCAACGAATTCAGCAAACATATTCGGTTGCAATCTCGTCGCAATTGCATTAGAACGCGGATAAAACTCAATAGATGCTTCCGACCATCGTGCCCCTACCCAAAACATCACTGCAATAACAAATCCAAAAAAAAGCCAGCCATAAATAATATGATCCACACCAGTAGCAATTTTATTCGCGGATAAATGCCCTAAAATAACAATAAGATATGCACGAATCCAATTCGCAAAAATAGGCACAGCAACGGATATCAAAAGAAAAATAAATCTTCGATAAATAGATTTATAGTTTAAATAAGCGAATAATGCACCAACGGTCACCGATGCAATTAAATATCGAATTCCACTGCATGCTTCCACGACTGACCAATTCCCGGAGGGAATAACAAATTGCAATCCCTCGCGATATACGGGAACACCACTAAATCGCAACGCAATCACAGTAAAGTCCGCCGTCCATTCCATCAATTGAGGAAAAAGAAACTCCCCCAATGGAACAGCAAAAAATAAAAAACAGAGTGGAAATAAGATAATTCTAAATATCGTGTAGCCGAACAATGCAGGAACAAGCAACACAATGGATGCCATCGCCATCAGTTGAGTCACAGAATTCACCGCAACTACATCACCCAAAATCCATGCAGTAATAACAAAAAATAATGGGATCAGAAACCAAAAATTAGGCCGAGGAACTTCAACAGCAATGACTTTACGCTTCCGCCAAATTAACCACAAAGAAATTGGTGGCACAACAAAGCCGTGAGCAAATGTTTCGGAACGGGACCATATAGCTAGCATTCCGGAAAAGCTATTTTTAAAAACAATGAAGTCAATAAAAACAAGAAGCATCAACGAAATTAATGCATTTCGCCAAATCTGCGAAGAGTACATCTTGACGCTATTCATGGAGTAAATGAAAGGTTGGCTCATCAAGATACTGATCGATTTGGGATAAATGGGCCGTCCAACTATATTTTTCCTGAACCTTGCAACGAGCGGCCTCACCCACTGAATGAGAAAGATCCACGGAGTTCAATAATTTATTAATTTGATAAAAGAACTCATCAGAACTCTCCGCAGAAAGCAGATCCGTTTCTGACTCAACGGCCATACTATTAACACAGATTGTCGACGCAACAACAGGACAACCCATAGCCATCGCTTCTAAAATTTTATTTTGAATACCGCGTGCGATTCTTAAAGGCGCCACTACAACCGAAGCAAACTTCAAGTAAGGCCTAACGTCCGCAACCGTACCAGTCACTACTACAGAGTCCGATGCCAATGCTAAAACCTGGGTACTAGGGTTTCTGCCTACTATATAAAAGTATAGATTTTTACGTACACGCTGTAATTTAGGAAAAATTTCGTTAACAAACCAAACTACCGCATCAATGTTTGGCCAATAATCCATTGCACCAGTAAAGACCAAGAACCGAGAATCTGGCCCGAAACTCCCCGTCTCAAATGGAGATGAACATGAAAAATCTGAAGAAAAATATTCCGAATCGACCCCGTTATTAATAGTCGAAATTTTATCAATACACTCTGGAGCTAGATCTTTAAAAAGCGAGGACTCATTATCGGTCACAAAAAAAGATTGTCTTGAGCGAGTAGCAACAAATCGCTCATACTGGAGTAATTTGGTAGCTTCTCGACGATAAACCAAAGACATTGGGAAAATATGCTTCAACGCATATTCAGACCATTTCAAAGAATCCACATCCACAAAATCTACCAATATATCTATATCATTTACATGATCCACATACTGAGACATCGCAGAAGAAAAGATGATTATCTTATCAATCTTCTTTTTTAAAAGAAGATCTCCAACCCACTCCCGAAGAGAAGTATTAAAATAATAACTCAACGTTAACGGCGAATCATGAAAAATTCCGAATACACTTTTAAATTTAGATTTAAAAGAATTTATTTCCAAAAATAATGAATCGACACAAAATTTCTTAACCTCCGGAATATATACTACATCAAGTGGGTCATCAATAAATGCTCCCAAATATATATTATGACGAAGCGACAGATATTTTAATAAATGAAAAGATCGAACCTTATCTCCTTTATTGGGAGGAAAAGGTATTCGATGCACAAGGTAAAGTATATTACTCAAGACATCAGCCCAAATTTCTAACAATAAATGGACCGATAAAATTAGCAGCACCGATAGGAAGCTTCCGCCAGGCAGCAATCAGTAACCTGTATTTTGAATTCAATGGATTATTTTGTGGAACCGAGTCTCGATTCAGCAAGCGATACTCATAGGCCAACGGCGTAGCTTCAAAACCCCAATTCCTTTTAAAGAAAAATGAACCTGTACCTATCTTACTTCGACCAAAGTCAAATATCTTATTTCCACGCAAACAAGATCTACGCAACAACTCCCAATACTTGAAATCATTTGCCGCGAGATCTCGTGCCTTTTCATTATCACCCGCATAATAAGGCAAAACTTCATCTCGAAAATAAAAGCTAAAAACACTACTAACGGGATTGCCAGCGTCATCTACCACCGTTAAGATTTCACAAGCCCCTTCAAACTGTTTGAGTAATGCATCAAAATATTTTTTTGACATAGGTGGTGTACCATGCCTATGAACATTATCTGCATATAAGCTAAAAAACCTGTCTGACTTAGTATCAAGTTGACTAGTCAGATTATTTTTTATACCCTTTCTAACCATTGCCCGTTGCTTACGCGGAATTTCAAGTAGATTACCTTCGACATCAGGCAATATTTTCTTTCGAAAAGTAACATAGATATCCTGAGATGGCCAATCAGAATGGCGAGGATAGATATTTTTAAACTCTACGTAATCAACACCAATTTTTTGAGAAATCTTGTATGCCTCATCCTCCAGTAAAATAGCGGCATCAGTATTTTCAAAAGCCACCCCAGCATAAACGGCAAAAGGCAAGCTCGTTAAAGATTTTCCAAACAAAAAGCTATTTACATGCGCAAGGGGAAGCACCGCAACAATCAAATCATCGATTTCCGCATACAAGTAATATGTTTGATGCTGAAAAACGTCATTTATAATATTTTGCCATCCTGATCGATGGAAAAAAGTTGCGTTTTGACATTTTTCGACAAAAACATCCCACGCATTTTCAGTAAACACATCACCTCGAACAAGTTTTTTTATACTTATCGAAGGCGTAGAAATATCTATCATCTAATTTATTTTTTCAAAGACTTAGAAAAATTTTATCCATTCGACTCCAATCGAAATCAGACAATAATCGCTTCAATTTACCCTCTGTTTTTTCAAGATTTACATAATGCCTAAATTTCGACTTCCAGTCAGCCCCAGGAATACGAGGCTGCATGGCATCAATTTCCCAAGGGTGAAAGTAAAATATAGCCGGCATTTTCTCCCTTGAATTAACTCGATTCAACATCCAGTTAGATAGTGCATATGGAAACAATCTAAAATATCCGCCGCCGCTAGATGGAAAATTTTTATTCAAAAATCTTAATGTTGTAATTGGAATTTCCAATAAACCTTTTCTTGACTCATAAGGAAAACGTGGAGAATTCGGCATTCCATAATGATCATGTTGAATCGGATAAATGCTAGAACTATATTTGTAGCCTGCTTCCAACAGAGAATCAAACGCCCAGAGATTCGCTTCCCCAATTGAAAAACTGGGCGCTCTGTAGCCACGAACTTCAACACCACCGATATCTTCTAAAATATTTTTAGACAAAACAATATCAGACAAGAACTTCGAAGCAGTTAGATCACTAACGCGTTCATGGCCATATCCGTGGCTAGCTAATTCATGACCTTGATCGACTATAAGTCGAACCATATTGGGATAACGTTCGGCAATCCAGCCCAACGTGAAGAACGTAGCCTTAACATTGCGAGCATCAAGTAAGGTCAGTATGGAGTCGATATTCTTTTCCACCCTACAATCCAAACTATCCCAACTCGAACGTGAAATATAAGGAGCAAAAGCAGAAACTTGAAAATAGTCCTCCACATCGATGGTCAATGCATTAAAGATCTTTTTTTCAGCCATAGATCAATTCAATTTTGAGGAAATGAAGATATCCAAGTCCATAAATCTGCAGCAATTCTCTCAGCGGCATGCCCATCCCACAATTCAGGCATTCTCCCTTTTTTACCATTGCCAGCAAGCACCTGATTAACACAGTTCATAATGGCATCGTGATCAGTGCCAACCAGCGTATTGGTTCCCTGTTCAATAGTAATCGGGCGCTCAGTATTCTCACGTAAGGTTATGCAGGGAACACCCAGGGCGGTGGTTTCCTCCTGCAAACCGCCGGAATCTGTCAGAACTAATGCAGCATTGCTCATTAGGCCAATCATTTCCAAGTAACCTTGCGGTGGCAATAAAACAATCTTGTTGGTATCAATTGCACGCAGCAAATCAAATTTCTCAAGATTTCCACGAGTTCGTGGATGCAACGCAAAAATCAAGGGCAATTTTTTAGAGATCAAAGATAAATCGTCAACTAATTTAGATAAAGTCTCCTTCTCGTCAACATTGGACGGGCGGTGCAGTGTAACTACGCCATAACCATTTTTACCGCTCAAAATATCGGGAGAAATGCCATAAGAACTCAAAGTATCAGATGCGCTTCGGGCAATTTTTTGACTGAACTTAAGAGTATCAATCATTACATTGCCAACAAAACAAATACGAGCAGAGGGTATGCCTTCTAAATGTAAATTTCCTTCCGCGTTGCGTTCAGTTGTATACAACTTATCCGCTATCTGATCGGTCAAGATACGATTAATCTCCTCAGGCATTGAGCGATCGTGGCTCCTCAAACCAGCCTCTACATGGGCAACCGGAACGTGCTTCTTTACAGCGACCAAAGTGCAGGCCAACGTCGAATTGACATCTCCAACAACCAGAACACATGATGGATCATTTTCGTCCAGAATAGGCTCAAATCGACGCATAACCTCGGAGGTCTGAATTGCATGACTTGCGGAGCCAACTTCAAGATTAATATCCGGTTTAGGTAACTGCAAATCCTCGAACAAACGATCACTCATGTCTTTGTCGTAATGCTGTCCTGTATGAACAAGTAACACTGGAATAACGGGGACATGAGAAGAAAATGCCCTCAATATCGGGGCCATTTTCATGAAATTGGGCCTTGCTCCAACTACACAAATTACGGGTTTTTGTGAAGGCAATTTTTCCATTATTTTAGATCTTTCGAATTATTTATTACTGCATCAAAGTATTGTTTTAGCATGAAAAGTATTTCACTATTTGACTTTTCCAACCTTAGCAGACTTTGTTCTAAGCGCTCAGCATGCAGATCATTACTTATACAATCTATTTTCTTGGAAAATCCATCTAGTAAATTATGAACTTCTGATGATTTAATATCATACGAAGTAAGTACCGAATTTCCAAATTCATTTAATGAACCATTTGAATTTTCTCCGTTCAACGAATTAAACGAAGATCCGGACTCCTCTCTCATCTCTCGCGAAACAGTAGCCACATCATCTGATGTCAATATTTCTTTGTTTTCTAAAAAACCCAATAATAATAATCGATCGCACACTGCATTTATTCGACGAGGAACTCCTCCACTTATATTAAAAATTTCGTCAAACGCAGCACTCTCAAATTCAGGACGACCGGTACTCCCTGCGCATTTCAATCTATGCTGTATATAACCTTGTGTTTCGTCCAGATCCATGGGACCAATATGACAAGCAGCAATTACTCTCTGCCGTAATTGCTGCATCTGCGGATGCTGGAGAACCTCGCGAAACTCAGGCTGCCCAACTAAAAAACTCTGCAACAATGCTTGCTTACCATATTGAAAATTCGATAGCATCCGTAATTCTTCAACAGCACGGGGAGTTAAATTTTGCGCCTCATCCACAATCAGTAAACACCGTTTTCCTTGAGTTGCTTGACTTACAAAAAATGCCTCCAACGCCAATAAAAGATCCGCTTTCGATACATCTTTAACCCGCACACCAAAAGCTGCGGCTACCAAGCGCAATGTATCATCAGCATCTAATTGCGTACTGACTAAACTTCCGGCAATTACTTTGTCAGCATCAAGGCTATCAAGCAAGCCACGAACAATTGTGGTTTTTCCAGCACCGATCTCACCGGTGATAACAATAAAACCTTCATTTCTGAGTACCCCATACTCCAAATATGCTTTGGCTCTATTGTGTTGTTTGCTTGAAAAATAAAATGCCGGATCAGGATTAAGCTGAAAAGGCTTAATATTTAAACCATAAAATGATTCATACATAGATTAAAACTGCACTGATAATCCACCATTAATGGAGTTAGCGTTGTAAGGAGAAATGCCACCAGAATAAATAGTTCGACGAACCCCAAATGTAGCTATAGTTTTCAAATTCAGTTTAGTTGAGGCATCAACACTAAAAGATTTCAAGTTTGAAGTTAAATTAGAACCATCACTGCTAGTCTTTTGGCTAGTAAGCTGAGTATTTAACGACGTATCTGGATTAAGACGGTGCGTCAGACTGAAAGTAATTGCGCGTTGTGTTATAGCATTAGCACCATCAAAACCAATTGATGATTGGTTTATTTTTTGCCCAACACTTTGCATGGCGGTAAATGTTAAGATATCTCTTACACCTAGCAACGAAAACGAAAAATCTCGAGTTCTTTGTATTGACGCTCCGGAAGTTAAATATCCATTCAAAATACTTCCGGACGAGGTTCCATAATTTGTTAAAAGCAAATTATTCACCATTTCAGCACGTTTTATAGGGTCGGGCTCTATTGATGCAAGCTGGCTAAACAGTAGATCATACGTATTTCCTTGTATTGAATTAGACGTAATAGAATTTGTCAAAGATACGCTCTTGGCATCACTAACACGCCAGCTTGTTTTTGGTGTTCTATGTTCAAAATTCAACTTATGCATCTTACCTGCATAAGCATTTTCAATATCTGCAGAAACAGTTGTTCTCTCAGAAGGAGTCCAGATTGCTCCAATACCTGAGGTATTTTTATAACTATTCTCAGATGGAGAGTAATTTCCATACTCTCGCCCAAAAGAAGCTGTTAGATTGAATTGCGGATCAATTAAATATCCTAAAGTATTTTTAATACTGTCAGATCTAGATGTTTGATTTGAACTTTGTTCGACTTTATTCGTCGATAATTGAGAACCCCAATGAAGACGTCCATTTAAACCGACACCATTCAGTTTAAAATTTGCGGACTGTCCATTTGTATTTGCGAATTGTGCATCTTTTGCACGAGTAGTTGATGCCTCGTATCTTGCCTCATAATCAGCAAAATAACTTAATCGCCCTTTAATATATGGAGAAACCCTATATGACGAAACTTCAGTTTTATTTGCGTTAGAGAAACCATCTACGGTTGATTGTGTTCCAAATGCAGAAATAGTTCTTTGTGAAACTTTCCCATTTGCGTCAACAAACGCCCATTTATCTATAATCTCAACAGATCCTGTAGCATCAAGTGCATTTTGTAGTTCATTTTTACTTGAATCATTAGATTGAATTATTTGATGCAAAGAATAATCTAGGGAGCCCACTATTCTTCCGGTAGAACTACTCAGATGCACTCCAGGACTAACATCTGTTGTCCATCCAGATTGTTTATTTTCATTCGTACGATAATAATTATCTGTATAGTATTCAGTTATAGATATTCTGGGAACAATAGATGCAGCTCTTGCTGAACTTCCAGCATCTACATTTGATGAATTTTCCTGAGAATAACTTGGAGATGAAAATAAAACCACCATCCATAAATGCAATGTTTTTTTATAGATATTTTTTTTCATTTTCAAAACAACAAAACAATTTATCTATACTAAAGTTCATGTATCGGATTGCGCATAGCCGTATCCATATCCACCATATCCAGCATATCCACCTTGTGAGCCATTTCGAGCTTGATTCAGTACCATCATTTTCACGGGGCACGACTCAATTGATGTAAGTGCATGCTGAACACTTGTCTGCAATGTTTTTTCTGCATGAACAACTATAACAATTTGACCCATATGCGTAGCCAAAACACGAGCCTCTGTAGTTAATAGCAATGGAGGTGAGTCAAATATAATAATTCGATCAGAATATCGATTGGCAATATTTGTAATTAATGCACTCATTGCATCACTGGCTAACAACTCTGTCGCACGCAGATGGGGGGTGCCACTAGGTAACAGAGTTAATTTATCTATATTTGTTTTTAATAAAACGCTTGATAGATCTTCAACTTCGCCAACCAATAAATCCAATAAACCAGGACTAGCTGGCAAACCCAGCATTCTTAAAACGGAAGGACGAGCAACGTCCGCATCGACCAACATCACAGTATTGTCTAGCTCGGTTGCAATGCTCATCGCCAAATTAATTGCGGAAAAACTTTTCCCCTCCCCAGCTAATGCACTTGTAACCATAATAAGGTTACCATTTTCTATCTTTGATGCCCCCCTCCCCATCGCATTGCTTATTAATGGTCTCTTAATTACTCGATATTGATCCGCGATCTGTGAACGAGGGGCATTTGGACTAACTATACCCGCTGCATTTAGTGCATCCAAATCCAAATCAACTTTTCTCGAGAAGCTCTTATTTGTAGTGTTTACTTTTTCATCTAAATTGCTAGCCGTTGCCAAACCTATTTTCGTATTTTCTTTAGTTAGTTGTACATCTGCAATAACTTCTTCAGGTACAGCAACACCAGCTCGCCGAAGTTGTTCCAAACGCCGTGTTGCTTGCTCAATCAAGCTGCTCATAAATTACCCTACCTGTCCGGAAATAATAGTCAACGCAGCAATCGCAATAATAAAAACTCCGACAAGACCACCCGATGCTAAAAAGAATTTTTTAAGATCAGATCGCTCGCGCGCTTTAGCAGTTTCACTCATAACAAGTGTGACCACTCCTAATATTGGCAAATCAATAACACTACGAAGCGTACGTGCGTCGTGAAAAACGGGTTTCAATTGACTTGAAGCAAATGCAGTAAATCCTCCCACAGCCAATGCTACACACATAACAAGCAACAATAAAAGGACTCTATTTGGAGCTACCGGTTTTGGCGAAACTCTTGGTGGATCAATTAATCGGAAATCTGCTACTCCAGCAGCCGACTCCAAGTCGCCTGATAAAGATGCCGACTCACGCCGCGTGACCAAATCTTCATAATTTTTCTTATTAATCGCGTAGTCTCTATTTAACTGCGCATATTCGGCTTCGGTTTGAGGTGCAGTTTTCATTGTTTCACGAGCCCGGTCGTAGCGCGCTGAATACTCAGACACACGAGCACGTAATGCGGCTACTTGCACCTCAGACGAGGCCAACAACCGCCCCATTTCTTGCGCAGCAAGGCTATTGCCACCACCACTGGCAGCCGAACTATTTAGCATGGCAGTTTTTCTTAGTTCCTGCACTTCTTTACGCTTTTGCTCTTCTAGTTCTTTTATTAGCTTTCGCGCGCTTACGATATCTGGATGCTGCTCGGTAAATCGCTGTAATAAGCCATCTAAATTTCTCTTTTGTGCCTCAATTCGAGAATCTATTTCAGGCGTGGCAAGAGATTGCGCAGACTCTTGTAGCAAACTCTTCGAAGTAATACTTGAATTTTGAGATTTCTCATTTTGTAACTGCAATTTTGCTGCGTCTCGAGCATTTTCCGCCTCGCGCAACTCAAGTTTTGCCTGATTTAATTGAGATGATATTTCTCCAAGTTTTCCAGCTATATCGGTACCACCACCTGCAGTTTGAACATCTATATTTCGCAACTTAAATTCTTTCAAACGAGCTTCAGCAGCTTCGAGTTTTGATTCATAGGTTTTTATTTGTTCATTAATAAATTTCTTAGCTGCATCGGTGTCTTTTCTACTATCACCCATACTAGATTCCACGAAAATAGAAACAAGAGACTGGACAACTCTTTTTGCCTTTTCCGGATTCGGGTCTTGATAAGATAATGTATAAAGATTATCTCTTGCAGTACTTTTTATTTGTAATGTACTCATTAATCGCTCAATTAAACCATCTTGAGCCGATTTGGATGAATTTGATAAATCAAGATCAGCCATGCGAATTAATTTCTCAACATTTGGACGTGTTATTAATGTCCGACTTAACATTCCGACTTGTTGATCAACGTTTGGCTGAACCGCTAAACCAGACATTAGGGGTTTCAAAATCGATTGAGTGTCTACATAGATGCGGGCGGATGCCTCGTAACGGTCAGGAACACGCAACACCACACCAACGCCAACTATTCCAATTAACCAAGCGACAACCACGCCGAGCCATCGATATTTCCACGCACCTTTAGCATAGGTTAGTATTTGACTAATTATTTCATCCATTAGATAATTCTTTGCTGAATATATTTACTTATCGAATGCGTGGAAATCATTTTCAAAACCATCCCTGCGGTATTATCAATATATCTCCAGGTCGCATTTCAACATTTAATGAAACGTCACCGCGCTTAATAAGATCCTTCAAGCGAACAGCATATCGTTTATCACCCTCTGCTGTTCTTAAAATGGTTGCTGCATTGCCATCAGCGAAATCAGTCAATCCACCGACCGCAATCATTACATCCAGTACAGTCATTTTATTTTTGTAAGGTAGCACCTGAGGTTTCATAGCCTCACCAACCACTCGTATCTGCTCGCTGTACGGCCCTACAAACCCTGTGACGATCACTGTTACGACTGGGTCACGTACGAACTTAGCCAGCAATGTTTCCACCTCTCGTGCAACCTCCACCGAGGTCTTGCCTTGAACGCTCAACTCATCGATCAACGGCGTAGTCAATTTTCCATCGGGACGCACTGGCACTGTCATAGACAACTCCGGATTTCGCCATACGATGATGTTGAGTGAGTCCCCTGGTCCAATGATGTAGTTGTAGTCGGTCGAGGGCATTGCGATTGCCGGAGCGGCAGGAAATGCAGGTGAAAACCATGAGCAGGCGGTCACAAGAGACGCTACTAAAGCAACCAAGGCCCACCGAACTGCGGCCACAAAAAAAACGTTAAAAGTTTTCAAAATTATTCCCCGTACTGAATTAATTGCTTGCACATACCTAGTTTGAATATAACCTAGTTCGACACATCTCTATAGTCAAAAATCATGGTTGTGAGCAGTCTAATTTAGATAGCCAAGCACACTCTCAGAGACAAAGCAATGCGTTTTTTGCTGACTATGAAGAATAAGATATGGCGGAAGCCGTGGTTCAAGTCCACGCCTGATACCCTTTCCAGCACAGCACCATGCAGTCACAAAGAGGTGGTTGGGTCAATTTTGTCGATGTCTTACCTTACATATCCCAAATACTAGTTTCATAGCGTTCCAACCATGGGATCAGTGCCAGACTGTGGTCATGGTCACGTCTAAGGTCACAAGTTCTAACATGAAATATTCCCCTACATAGGCTGAATTTCCCTAGGGGGGGTCCCACCTCGTTGCTGAGCAACAATTTGAAACACAGCCACTCCCACCCAAACAAAAAAACAATAGTCTATAAAAATATAACGCTTGACATTTTCGCAATCGCAAGACAATTGCATCACATTCAATTTAACTAGAGAAATGAATAATTTGTATATTTCACCAATAAATAAGACCACTTAGTCATTTAATGAAAATAATGACTGTTATTTTTCAACTCGCCCCTGCAAAATAGGTCTGATAAATCTTAGTAGAAACAGTTGAAGTGGATTTGAGTTCCCCCATGGTCTCCAAGTAAATTTTAGCTTCTGATGATATGCATCAAATTGCATTCCCCACGGAGCCGCTTTCATTGCACCACGACTCAGCAGCAACTTCAAAACAGATGTTCCTATTACACCTGCACATAGGTCGCAAGCCATCACCGTTGAAGGGCCACGTTTTTCTCGGAAATTTACTGCCTCCGGTGCAACCAAATAGTTACGATTGAGCATTGCTGGAGATAAGCCGGCTATGAAACGAGCATATTGCTCCTGCACACTATGACCTTCCATTTTAAAATATTCCTCAAAACTCATACCATTTGGATTGAAATATAAAAGTGCTGTACTCATCCCCAGGGGGGCCGCAGTTAATGCAGGAATTCCTTTTTCACGGCACTTGGCAAACACCATACGGCGTGCAGGCAAGGCAAAGAAGTCAAGCGCATCAACATACACATCTACGTCGCGTAAAAACTCATCTACATTATCTAATTTAATGCCATCGGGGAAAGTTTTAATATTTATATCTGGATTAATATCTGCCGCAATAGTCGTCATAGTTTCGAGCTTCGCCCTCCCCATAGAAGACATGAATGCACCAGCCTGCCTATTCAAATTGTGAACATCAAAAGTATCAAAATCTGATATATTAAAATTACCTAACCCTAACCGCACAAGTGTCAATAGATGCGTTCCGCCTACGCCACCCAAGCCAGCAATTGCAACCTTAGAATTTTTCAATTTCAATTGTTCATCCGAAGTAAGCCATCCTATATTTCGTGAGAATGCTTTTTCGTAATTAAATATCATATCTACACCTTAAATAAGCTTGACCGAATGTCACTAAAGTAAAAGAAATGGAGCGCACAGATGAGAGAAGATATTTTAAAAATTGCACACAGTGGCGTGCTCGCACCATCTGCAGACAATCAACATGTATTTCAGATGGAAATCTTAGACTCCGCTATCCGATTGTGGCCCTCACTTGCGTTTGCTGCAACAGTTGAGCCCATTCGTTTGACGCTGGGCCTTGTATCTATTGGCGCCGTAATAGAAAACATGCGAATACAAGCTCTTGCACTTGGCCTGAGCAGCGACATCACCTGGCTCTATAAGCACAACAGCTCAAACCCATTTGCAGAATTACAATTTCATAACATTACCGAACCTATTATCGACGAACTTGCAGACGCAATTCCCCATAGGCATACCAATCGGCGAATGTATCGAGGTTCAAAGCTTAATGACCATCAAGTCAATTCTTTAAATGATGCAGCCGCCAGCATTGATGGAGTACAGCTAATATGGTTGACAGGCATGCAACGAAAAAAAGCGCTTCAGCTTATTTGGCGTGCTGAGAGCGAAAGATTTTTGCAAAAATCATTGCATGAGGATCTTTTTTCATCTATTCGCTTTGACCTAAAGTGGAACGAAACAGCAGAAAATTTACTCCCGCCAGGCGCACTAAGTATTGAAAGTCCCATGCGACCAATTTTTAAGGCTCTCCGAAGCTGGAATTTAATGCGGTCATTAAGTTTCTTTGGCGCGCATCACATTATCGGATTAAGGGCTGGCCTCTTACCTTGCTGGCAAGCCCCTGCGCTGGGTCTGCTGACTACAACGATAGGAATAGAAAAAGGTGCCATCTCCGCAGGTGCAGCCTTGGAACGTATATGGTTAAAAGCAACACAATTAGGAATGGCCATGCAACCATTGGCTGCCTCAGCCATGTTGGCACTTCCTAATAACTCAGGCCAAGGCGCATCCGATAAACTTAGATCAACGCTGGTTTCTGGTTGGAGAGAAATTACTCCTGAAAGTTTGCCAATCATGGTGTTTCGCATGGGGCGGGCCAGTGCGCCCAGCATCAGAACATCAAGATTACCTCTCACCCAATACATCAGAAGAGATCTAATAAAATCCCCCCTCTCGACGCCAACTTAGAAATATATGTATTTCCCTATATAGTAGGCAAAAAAAAGCGAGGTAAAACCTCGCTTTTAATTTAGTTCAAACTTGATTCAAATTTGAATAGAAGACATTTACCTTACTTGGCAGACTTGCGGCGGCTTGCGGATGCAGCCAAACCAGCCAAACCTACACCAAACAATGCTAGTGAGCCTGGCTCAGGCACGCTGTTGAAGTCAACAGCACCTGTAGCTTGAGTAATAGCAACCAAATTGCCATTGCTTGTAAGGCCCTGAGTCGTGTTATTCATCTCCGTGAAGGCAAATGTGTAAAACGGATCAGGATCAACAAAGAAACTCTTGCCAGTTCCGCTGGTGCAATCTGCAGAAGGTATCGCGGTTGCGCCAATTTCTGCAGTGCCAGCACCCGTGCACAGAGCAAAGGTATTAACAGCATTGACATATGCACCACCCAGGCTGTTAAAACCGGTCACGCCGTTCAATAAAGAACCATAGCCCAACAGGATGTCGTCACCAGTACCAGAAACGCTTGCTTCAGTACCAGTTCCAGCGGCGCTTGCTGCAGTGAACGAGTTGTTGTTCGACGGATCAGCCCACACCTTGAAATTCAGCAGGGTCAATTGGTTAACGCTGTTCGGAGTATTTACACCACTGCCGCCACCCACATAAGTATCAACCAGATCAAAAGTCACATACAAACCGTAGGAGCCGAGCACGCTACCAAAACCTTTTACTGGCGAACCCAGCAAATCCAGCGTGCTAACTTGCAGCCAACCGGAACCGGTGTGACCAGTTGCGGTGGTGTGCAGAAGTTCCGACGACGTGCCAGAAAACTTGTCGCCAGTTTTCAACGCAGTTGCACCGCCAATGATCGCGCTGCTATCGATAGTGAATGTTGGGACCGCAGACGCAGAACCTGCGCTCAATGCGAGCACAACACCAGCCGCCATTGCTGCAGCGGAGACTTTTGGCATTGAAAATTTCATGATGTACCCCTTAGAGTGAAAGTTAAACAGTCTGGTCCACTGCGGAATCGACCGTTGATTACTTAAAGCACGCAGTATGCCAATCACAAAAAAACCATAAGAATCAATGACTTATAAAACAAAATGCAGCTTTTCAACATCAATGTGTAAGATTTTCCGACAGGACGCCTCATAGGCTCAAGCCGCAGAAGCTAGAAAAAGTAGGTACCCAAGACTTGCATGGCTCGACGGTCCGGCAGGCTTCCGAAGTCACTACCTGTACGCCCCATGTTCTGCTGTAATTGAAACGTCAAATCAAACTTAGCCCAATGGTGTCGCAATTCCAGCCAAGCAAGTCGGCTGCTATCGCCCATGTTGACCCGCAGGTAAGCTGTCAAATCCAAGTCCTTGAGAAAAAGGCCCTTTTGCGTTACGTAAACCAAGTAGGCTTGACGAGAAGCAAGTTCTTGCAATCGCAAAGATTCGCTTAGATAGGCTTGTTGGGCCAAAGCCCCCCCCATTCCTGGTGCAGACCAGTCAGGCTTGTCGGGTGCGAAGCCGTTATATTCATATTCGGCGGTTACGGACAACTTACTCAACGTGGTGTAAGTTGCCCCACCCGCAAATCGGTTACGTGTTGAAGTACTGGTTGGCAGACCCGCAACACGGCTCAATAAATCAGACTCCTTACTGCGCGACCACTCCAAATGCGCCACGGCAGCGTCCGACAACAAAGCTGTCAAATTAGCCCCCAGAGCAGACGAAAGACCATCTTGCTTATAGACGAAGAATTGACTACTTACCCGCTGAGAAAATTGACTCCCGAGCACCACTAAAGCCCTATCCCGATTATTGGTAGACCCAAGGTCTAGGCTCCAGGTGTCCTGACTAGGGTTGTCTGCCATCTTGGGAGCAAATGCAACAGACAAAGAGCCGCCAGCCCATAGGCTTTGCGCCCTCAGCATGACAGTGCCCAACCGATTCTCTCGCAGAGCGAAAGGATCGGCAGTGGTTACCGCACGCAAGCTACCATCGCGGAAAAAATCTGTTGGGTTGTAGCCATAGCTAGGCCCATAGCGCAAATTAATGCGCCCAGCTTCTGCGATTACCCCTCCGTCATCCGACTGCCAGCTTATATAAGCCTCACGCAAGCTGTTGACGCTCTCATCAAGACCCGCATCCCTGGGATGAATTTGATCGAACCGGTCAGAGATCACACCCCGCCAGCCTGGGGCAAGACGCTCCGTATGGGTAAAGTCGATAGACGCGCGAGATGTGTTCACACTGCTCGACTTATACCGCTGGCTAGCATTGCCAACTGCGCCCTCAACAAAAAGCTTGGTGTCCCGAGTGCCCTCGGCTGCGGCACTCATATCGCTTTCGAGATTAAGTGCATCTACCTCGGCACCACTTGCACTCAAAGATGGCAGGGGCTGCATCATTAACAGCGTGACAGCCGACAAAAAAATGGAACGAGAAACGATAGTCATCGGATTAATCAGGTTGAAAACGGGGCAGAAAATCTCTTTGCATCCAACTTTCAGGGATGTTACGGGCTTTGTAATCAGAAAAACGCATGAGCGTCACGGATTGGGGATCCAGCCCGTCAATGATCACACTCTCCGTTGGTCGCTCGGCACCTAGCTGCGGTTGGAACCTCCGGTAATAAACCGTTTTAAGCAGCCGAGAGGATTCGGCATAGAACCGCCCCTTGATAGGTCGGTTATTTTCCTTATCCACCCACATTTCTATGCTGGCATATGTCACTTCGGGAGTTGCTGCAGTCAAAGCCAATTTATACGCCTTGCGCATATGCTTTTCACCATCCTGAACTTCCTCTTCGCCAGCAAGCGTTGCCTTGTAATCTTTGGCCAAATTAACGGTAGCTACATCACCATTGGATGCCTGTCCCAATAACCGCTGCTGAGGAGACAGGCGAACACTGGCTTTACTGCTAGGGTCATAAAACCACATATCGTTGCCGCTTTTAAGCATCAACTTACCAGCATCACGAGCAGGTAAAACAAAGCGTATCAGGCTAGAGAATTGCCCCCCCTGATGCTGGTTCAACGAGTAACTGGTCAAGGTGCTGCTGTCTGCTTGCTTACCGCCCTGAAACTCCGTCAGCGTAACAGTGACACTGAATGCACGGCCAGGATTGCGGATAGCATCACTGGCGACAAGTATCTCCTCCGCCGATGGTGCGGCCCAAGCCGAAGTAGTGCACAGCACACAAAAGTATAGGAATATGCGTAGTGACTTCATGATGACTGCCTTGATGAATTCAAACGTGGCGCAATGCTTCTACGATCTTGAGTTGTGCTGCTCGGTAAGCAGGCCACCAAGCAGATAGTATGGCGATGCCAATCAGGCCCAAAGTCGTGCCAACGATCATTTTCAGCTCTCCAGCTACCAAAATGGTCAGCGGTACCGGCTCTACCGTACTAGGTGGAACCCAAGGAATATCCAGCCGATTAATGATTGCCGAAATCACCAAAGCCAGTACGACACCCAAAACTGCACCACACACACCAAGCAAAGCCCCTTCTGTGACAAACAGCCCCCGGATGCCAGCACGTCGCAAACCAATTGCGCGCAAGGTCCCAATTTCTACCGTGCGCTCAACCACAGCGGTATTCATGGTGTTACTGACAGTAAATAAAACAATCGCACCAATCAGCAAAAAAACAAAACCGAATATGGTGTCAAACATTTGCACCGTTTGCACATAGAACGGATTCAACATGCGGAAGTCGAGCACCGCCAATGGTTGGCTGCTGGAATACTTTGCCAATATGGGCTCCAGGCGCGCTACGGCTGCGGGTATCTGATCGGAGTGTCTTAACTGAAGAATGATGGAAGTCACTTTGGGAGCAGATTTGCCGTATACCAATTGCTGAATTTTTGCCAGGTGCATGATGAGAGCGATTTCGTCCAGCTCCTTGACACCCTGGTCTTCGGCCCGAACCACCTCCAGAGAAGTTACATTGGGCGCACCTCTGGAATTCACCAAGAGCACTTCAACCCTGCGCGGGCTGGAATTGCTAGCGCTGGAGACAGCTTTTGACTCCTGCATGCTGAGCTGAGCGATATCGTCCGGCACGGCCTCGCCGTCCCCTGATCGCTTCTTATCCGGCTTGGGGCAGTGCTCAACCTTCAAGGCATCACATAACTGCAACACCCTTGCAACCCCGACCCCCACCACAGCAGAGTCCAACGCCGTCCCCTCCAGGGTCGAAATTGGAGCCTTGGAACGCAGGCCAAAATCATTCCATTGCCGCATGCGGTTGATATCTTCGGCGACAAACCCTGTTCCAATCACAGTACGAGAAACACTGGCTGCATAGTTGCCGGCAATGCCGCCGAACTGCAAGGTTGGCGTGGCGACCAGTACCATTTTGCGTAGCACTTCATCCTGCTGAATATCAGTCAAAATTTTGGCGTAGTCACTGATGCCGTAGTCGGTGGGATTCCCGCTGCCATAGAGATAAAAGTCGCGGTGCTGGATCTGCAAGTGCCCGCCCCGCTGCACGATGCGGGTGTGCATCTCGTAATTGATGTTGCCGCTGAAGCCACCAAACAACAAAATGGCAGCACAGCCAATCGACATCGCGACCAAAGTAGCAAGAGAGCGACGCCGGTTGCGCAGCAAATTGCGCAGAGCCAGATTCAGGGTTCTTCTCATTTTGACGCACCCATGTTCTTGCGCTGAACGTCACGGATCACACCATCGTGCAGAAAAATAGTGTCATCCGCCGCTTTGATAACTTCTGGATCGTGGGACGAAAAAATAAAAGAGATCTGGTAGCGGTCCACCATACGGCGCATCAAAGACAAAATGGCAGCCCCCGTCTGGCTGTCCAGATTTGCCGTAGGCTCATCGGCAATGACCAATTTGGGTTTGCGGGCCAAAGCCCGGGCGATGGCCACGCGCTGCCGCTGGCCGCCAGACAACTGGCCTGGCAGGTTCTTGGCCCGATCTTCCAAACCCACCGCCTCTAACAACTTGGGTACACGGGTACCGCGCGTTTTGGCAGACACCCCCGCCAGTAGCAACGGATATTCGATATTCTCGTAGGCACTCAACACCGGAAGCAGATTGAAGTTCTGGAAAATGAAGCCGATGTTCTTGGCGCGAAAGTCAGACAAAGCATCGTCGCTCAGCTCACCCACCTTGCAGTCCGACACGAGAATTTCGCCCTTGTCCGGTCTATCGATGCAACCGATCATGTTGAGCAAAGTGGTCTTCCCGCTCCCGGATGGCCCCATCAGCACCGTAAAACATGCTGATCGCACCATCACATCGATACCTTTGATGACGGGGACGCTCACCGAATCGAGCCTGTAGGTTTTCTCGACTTGCGTAAGCATTGCCACTGGCTGCTGACTCAAGGTTTCTTCTGTCATGTATCCCTCGTTCCTACGGTTGCAGGCCACTCATCCACGCTTGGCTACGGGCGCCCATTATCACCACGCCAGGGTACGTCGTACCCACAATCAAGGTCAAGATAACCCACCATATGCAGACATCGAAATACTGCCTGTTGGACGCCGCGTTGACCAAGATATGGCGTTAGCACACAAGCAGCCTGGAAGGATGAAATCGCCGCTCAGATAATGGGTAACATGCAGTGCGCACAGTCCATCGCGCCAGGGCCTCTGGTGGCGTACCACGGTTGGTTTCAGCCCATTTTCAGCCCCATCGAAATTGCACCGTTACAGTATCGTCCGATGCTCAAAATATTGATAGTCTGCAAGGCCAATATCTGCCGTTCGCCCATGGCGCAAAGCGTCTTGCTCAAATTTGCCGAAGATGCGGGACTGAAACGCAAGTTGCGGGTGGACTCGGCAGGCACCCACGCAGGCCGCATCAGCGAAAAAATGGACGGACGTGCCAAAAATGCGCTGTCTGCCCGCGGCTATGCGGCCGGCAAGGACCGTTCACGCAAAGTCACGGAAAGTGACTTCAATACCTATGAATTGATACTGGCGATGGACCAGTCCAATCTGGCTGATTTGCGACAGATATGCCCCGGCCACCTGACGCACAAGGTTCAGTGCTTTATGGCGTATGCACGCAAGACGGATACAGATGAAGTACCAGACCCGTATTTTGGCAATGCCCAAGGTTTCGAGCGAGTGCTGGATCTCTGCGAGGCTGGCGCGCGCGGCGTGGTTGCGCACTGCCAAAGCCTCATCCGATAAGTTTCAAACTTTATAGTAATCGCGGTACCAGGCGACAAAGTTGCCGATACCAGTCTGCACACTGGTACCCGGCACAAATCCCACCCAGTCCTGCAGTGCGTCGGTATTGGCATAGGTTTCTGGTACGTCACCGTCTTGCAGCGGCAATAGACGCTTCTCGGCCTTCTTACCCAGTGCGTCTTCAATGCAACCGATGAAGTCCAGCAAACGAACAGGATTGTTATTGCCGATATTGAACACGCGGTAAGGTGCGTTGCTTGTGGCGGGGTCGGCCAATACAGCGTCGTAATCCGGATTGGGAGCAGCCACACGATCCAACACACGCACCACACCTTCGACGATATCGTCTACATAGGTGAAGTCCCGCTGCATGTTGCCATGGTTGAAGACATCGATCGGGCGCCCTTCCATGATCGCCTTGGTAAACAGAAACAAAGCCATGTCGGGCCGGCCCCACGGACCATAGACCGTGAAAAACCGCAGGCCCGTGGTAGGCAAGCCGTATAGATGGCTATAGGTATGCGCCATCAGCTCATTGGCCTTCTTGGTTGCGGCGTACAGGCTGACAGGGTGGTCCACGCTGTCATGCTCGGAAAATGGCATCTTGGTGTTGCCACCGTACACACTGGAGCTGGACGCATACACCAGATGCTGGACCTTGCTATGACGGCATCCTTCCAGAATATTGATGAAACCCACCAAGTTGCTGTCTACATAGGCCAGCGGGTTCTGCAGGGAATAACGCACACCCGCCTGGGCAGCAAGGTGGATGACGCGGTCAAACTTCTCGCGGGCGAATAAATCGGCTATGCCTGCACGGTCGGCAACGTCCATCTGCACAAAGCGAAAGTTGCTCTGTGGCGTCAGGCGCTTCAGGCGGTTGTGCTTCAGATTGACATCGTAATAGTCATTCAGATTGTCCAGGCCGACGACCTCATCTCCGCGCGCCAACAGCTTCAGCGACGCAGTCATACCAATGAAACCTGCCGCCCCCGTGACCAATATTTTCATGACCCAATCCTTCTGCTCTATGCTTGTGAGGGGCTATCTTAGCCTGTGTTACTGCTGCGTTCGACCAGGAGCACCGGTGAGTACGGCACGTCAACCCCAAACCTCTGCCTGCCGTTGTATGCTGGCTATTGAACGCTTCTGCCGCGTTGGCATGCGGCGCTCATGAACTTAAAGGAAAAACCTATGTTGAAGAAGATTCTGGCCATTCTGGCCATGCTGACTGCAGCCCTGGCTTTCGCCGCGGTGGACGTAAACAAGGCAAGCGTGGCCGATCTCGACGGTGTCAAAGGCATAGGCCCGGGCATTTCCAGCAAGATCCTGGATGAACGCAAAAAAGGCGAGTTCAAGGACTGGAACGACTTGATCGAGCGTGTCAAAGGCATAGGCGACAAAAACGCCGCCAAGTTTTCTGCCGGCGGCCTGACCGTCAATGGCAGCACATTCAATGGTGCAGCTGCTCCCGCCGCCAAGGCAGCACCAGCCGCAGCCGCCGCGCCAGCAGCATCGGATGCAAAAGCCGATGCCAAGAAGGCCAAGGCCGATGCGAAAAAAGCCAAGGCTGACGCCGCCGCCGACAAACCCGCAGCAGCTGCCAGCGCCGCCAAGAAATAGGCAACCCAGCTCCCTCCTCCCAAACCCGCTTCGGCGGGTTTTTTCATGGCCCCCGCGCTGGGCTAGCCCCAGCTCAGGTCACTGGCGCCGGGTTGAACAACACCAGCGAATTTTGCAGACCCCACTGCTCCGCCCAGGTTTTCTTGCCGCTGGCCACCGCCAACATCAGGTGGAACAGCTCCCAGCCCACGTCCTCGATGGTGGCCGATCCGTCGGCTATACGGCCGGCATTGACGTCCATCAGGTCATGCCAGCGGCGTGCCAGGTCCGTGCGTGTGGCCACCTTGATGACCGGCACCTCGGCCAGACCGTAGGGCGTTCCTCGGCCGGTGGTGAAAATATGTACGTTCATACCGGCAGCCAGTTGCAGTGTGCCGCAGATGAAGTCACTGGCCGGGGTCGCGGCATAGACCAGACCTTTTTGCTTCAGCTTCTCACCGGGCGACAGCACACCCGAGATCGGCGCGCTGCCGGACTTGACGATGGAGCCCATGGCCTTCTCAACGATATTCGACAAACCGCCCAGCTTATTGCCCGGCGTGGTGTTGGCGCTACGGTCCACCCGGCCTTTTTGCAGGTAGTTGTCGTACCAGGCCATCTCGCGCACCATGGCATCAGCCACCTCGGTGCTGCTGGCGCGTGAGGTCAGCTGGGCAATGCCGTCACGCACTTCGGTGGTTTCGGAAAACATCACGGTGGCGCCCGCACGCACCAACAGATCGGTGGCAAAGCCCACGGCCGGGTTAGCCGTCACGCCCGAGAAAGCGTCGCTGCCGCCACACTGCACGCCCACCACCAGCTCGGACGCAGGCACGACCTCGCGGCGGCGCAGGTTGAGCCGCTTCAGATGCACCTCGGCCTGGCGCAGGATGGCGTCGATCATGGACATGAAACCCACGTTTTCCTCAGCCTGCAGGCAGACCACGTCTAATGCAGCGTCGCGCTGGTCTTCGATCGGGATCACGCCCGGCGGTAGCAGACGCTCGGGCTGCAGCTTCTCGCAGCCCAGGCTCAGCACCATCACCTCGCCGCCAAAATTCGGGTTTAGGCTGATGTTGCGCAGGGTACGGATAGGAATGATGGCATCGGGCGCGTCGATGGCGACGCCGCAGCCGTAGGTGTGTTCCAGCCCCACCACGTCGTCCACATGCGGATAACGTGGCAACAGGTCGGACTTGATGCGCTTGACGGCAAAGTCCAGCACACCGGCCACGCACTGCACTGTGGTGGTAATGGCCAGGATGTTGCGGCTACCCACCGAACCATCGGCGTTGCGGTAGCCCTCAAAGGTATAGCCCTCCAGCGGCGGCAGCACGGGGGGCGGCACCACCCCGGCATCGCCGGGCATGGGCAGGCCTTCCAGCTCGCGGGCTGCAGGCATTTTCAGCAGGCGCTCATGGACCCAGCTGCCGGCCGGGATATCGCGCTCCGCATAGCCAATAACCACGTTGTAACGCAACACGGGCGCGTCGGCGGCCAGGTCTACCAGGTTGACTTTGTGGCCCTGCGGCACCTTGTCGCGCAGCACCAGGCCGCTGGGCAGCACGGTGCCCGCGGGCAAACCACCGTCGTTCGCCACGATGGCCACGTTATCCCGCGGATGCATGGAAATGGTCAGCGGGGTGGAGGAAGTCATACGGGCGGTCCTTAAAGTGAGGCGGTGCGGGCGCGTGGGAACATTGGAATCTGGAGTGTCATCAGTTGTCAGACAACACCCAGGAATGATGCCCCAAGCCCGCCGCGGCGTCAAGCTGGAGAAACGCGTAGCGGCACGCCATAACCGCCCACAAAGTTTTACCCGTCGGCACTGGACAAACTTGTGGATAAGTTTGGAAATCCGCTGTATGGGGCAGCTAAGTGTTTGTTTTATAAAGACAAAGCTTGCAACGCCTAAAATTTAAGCAGCCCAAGGAAAACGATTGCCCAAGCTGCAAGTCAGGCAAAAGGCCTACCATGGCAAGCTGCCATTTCAAAATACGCAGGAGAAATTTTTATATGTTGAACCGTTCTGCCGGCCTGCTGGCCATCGCCTGTTTCCTGGTTTTCGGTGGCGCGCTGACTGCCTGCGCGACCAAGGCCAACGCCCCGGCCATGCCCCACGCCAGCCCGCCCACCGCCAGCCAGCTGCAGGATTTTCGATGGACGCTGGACTCGGCCAGTGACGGACAAGGCCAGGCCATGGCGGTACTGTTCCCGCGCGCTGACCGCCGCTTTGTCATGGAATTCATGGCCGACCGCATGGCGGTAAGCGGTGGCTGCAATGGCCTGGGCGGCAACTACCGGACGCTGGATGCAGGCATGCTGGAGGTGGGCCCGCTGATGGGCACGCGCAAGGGCTGCGAAGCGCCGCTGATGGAAGCAGACAAAGCCATCAGCGCCCTGCTCGCCCAACCTTTGCAATTGCTGCTGGCAGCAGGCAGCCCGCCGGTCCTGCGGCTGGTATCCAGCCAGGGCCAGACCCTGGTATGGACTGGCACACCCAAGCCCTGACTCGAAATGCTACATATTTGATAGCCACCAGCGCAGTCAAATTCTGCGCTGGCGGCCTATTTCATCAAACACCAAGAATCAGGCGGACTGCACGGCTGCGGGCGTACGGCGGTGTTTCACTTCCAGCCGCTCGGCGGAAAGGTACTGCGGCAAATAGACGTCGAAGGGCATGGTGTCGGCCGCTTCTATATCTTTCTGGGCCTGGACGGACTGCACGGCCATGGCCTCAAAACGGACTTGCTGCTCGGCGCTGAACGGCAAATCCAGCAGCGTCTTGCGGGTGCGTTGCGACTGCTCGGCAATGAACGGCACAAAGGCACCACCGTGACCGCTTTGCATGGCGGCCAGCACGCGTGCAGACGACAGCAGGCTGGGATCAACCAGGGCCGCGTCGGCAGCATCCAGCGCCTCGGTGTACAGGCGGCCGCCATGGGTGGCGTCCAGCGCGGCAGCAATCGGGCGACAGGCGGCCACCAGATCCTGGCCCCAGGCGGTCAACGACACTTCTGCGCCAGCGCGCTCCAGGGTCAAGCCAGGTTCACGGCCACGGGCCGCCACGCGGTGCTGGTTGTGGGCCAGCTCGGTAATTTCCTGCGGGCTGTCGGGCGGGCTGTCGGACAGCAGGCAGTGCAGCAGGAATACATCGATGAAACGCATGGTCTGCGCGGTGATGCCCACGGGCACGAACGGGTCCAGGTCCAGCAGGCGCACTTCCACATACTCCACGCCGCGCTCACGCAGCGCGTGCAGCGGACGCTCTCCGGGGTGAATGACGCGCTTGGGGCGGATGGTGCCGTAAAACTCGTTCTCGATCTGCAGCAGGCTGGTGGCCAGCTGGTTGTAATCGCCGCCGGTACCGCGCACGCCCACCGCCTTGTAGGCCGGGTACGGGCGGGTCAGCGCTTCTTGCAGGGACGCGCCATAACCTTCCAGGCTGTTGTAACTGACAGCCAGCGAAGCCTGGGCATCGCTCTGGTAACCCAGGCGACCCATGCGCAACGAAGTGCCGTGCGGCATGTACATGGTGCGCTCATTGAGCTGCTGCAACTCGTGCTGGCGGCCGGCCACAAAGCTGGAGCACACGGCAGGCGAGGCGCCGAACAGGTACAGCAGCAGAAAGGCATGGCGGCGAAAGTTGCGGATCAGCCCGAAATACTCCTCGCTGGACACGCCCGGCAACGACCAGTTGTAGTGGATGCCAGAGATGGTCTGCATGCGCCGGCCGTAGCGGTGGCCCAGGCCCATGCGGTACACGCTCTTGGCGCGGCCCACATTCGAGCTGCCGTAGCGGCCAATGGGAATGGTCTCGTCGGTGGGCAGACCGCAGGGCATGCTGGACACCCACAGCATCTCGTCGCCCACGGCCTGCATGGCGCGGTAGGTGAACTGGTGCACCTCGGTGAGCTCGTCCAGGCAGGCCTCCACACCGGCATGCACGCCGGTGATCAGCTCAACCTGCGACTCGCTGAAGTCGGTGGTGATGTGCGGATGCGTGAGCGCCGAGCCCAGTGCAGCAGGATGCGGCGTCAATGCCAGGCTGCCGCCGGGTTGAGCGCGCAGGCTTTCCTTCTCCAGCCCACGGCGTATGCCCTGAAGCCGTTCGGGCGCGAGTGCCTGCAGGCGCTCCAGCAAGGCGGCGTGGGACGGTGTGGGCAAACTGGGCATGTCGTGGGTATCCGTAAGAGGACTCACGCAGCACCCGGTGGCGGCCTGCGGCCTCGGCTGCTACGTCAATCAAGCGTAAATCTATTCTGAACTGGGCACGGAAGGTATCACAGGCGGCTGCAGCCTGCATGGCCACCAGAGACAACCTCGGCCCCAGCGGCCTATGGAGGGCAGGCTGAACGCCTAAGCCATCTCTGTGCATGGATGCAGCAAGCACACCAGCACCTCCGCATTGCTACAAATAAAATAGCACCCAGTACAGATATTATCTGCGCTGGGTGCTATTTTGATGCTTCAAGACAAGCTGCTGCCCGTAGGCAAACAGGCCGCCCAGCGGGGGCTCAGGGCTGGGTGCCTTGGGCCACCAGGCTGCTGGCATCCCAGCCGCCGCCGAGAGCCTTGTACAGGCTGACCACCGCGTTCAGCTGGGTGCGTTGCGCGTCGATCAGGCCGGACTCGGCTTGCATCAGATCGCGCTGCGCATTCAGCACATCCAGATAGCTGGAATAGCCGCCCTTGTAGCGCAGGTCCGCCAGGCGCAAGGTATCGCGCAATGCCGCGATGCGCTTGGCCGTGGTGGCGGTGATCTCGTTGCCGGTAGACACGTTGTTCAAGGCGTCATGGACATCGCGGAAGGCGTTTTGCACCGTCTGCGTGTACGTTGCCACGGCCTGCTGCTGGCGCGCATTGGCGGCGGCTTCCACCGCTTTCAGCGCACCGCCACGGAAAATGGGCTGGGTCAAATTGCCCACCAGGCTCCAGAACAAAGATGCCGGATCGAACAGGGTCGACATGTCTTTCGACTGCTGGCCCAAGCTTGCCGTCAAGCTGAACTTGGGGAAGTAGGCAGCGCGGGCCTGGCCGATGTCGGCATTGGCCGCAATCAGGCTTTGCTCGGCGCTGACCACGTCGGGCCGGCGTGTCAGCACGTCGGACGGCAGGTCCGCAGGAATCGGCTGGGCGGCGTATAGCTTGCCCAGTTCCGCACCACGTGCCAGCACCGGATGCACGATGTCGCTGGGCTTGCGGCCCAACAACACGGCCAGGGCCGACTCGGCATTGCTGCGGCTTTGGCGGGTCTGTTGCAGCGTGGCTTCGATGCTGGCGGCTTCGGACTCGGCTTGGCGCATGTCCAGCTCGCCGATCACACCGGCGTCGAAGCGGCGCTTTTGCAAGCGCAGGTTCTCTTGCCGGGTGGCCAGGGTTTGTTCGGCCAGCGTTGTTTGCGCATCCAGTCCGCGCAGTGCAAAGTAGCTTTGCGCCACGTTGGCGTACAGCGAGGTCAGCACCGTTCCGCGGCTGGCGGCCTGGCTGAGCAGGCGGGCCCGCGCGGCCTCGTCGGCACGTGCATACCGGCCCCAGAAGTCGATCTCGTAGCTGGCGGTCAGGCCCAGCTGGCGGTCATTCGAATGCGGGTCTGCACCGGGGGTGGAAAAGCTGGCTGAATTCTCGCTGGCACGCCGGCGCGTGGCACTGGCATTCAGGTCCACCGTCGGGTAGAAGTTGGACAAGTTCTGGTCCACAGTGGCACGGGCTTCGGCGATACGGGCCGTGGCCAGGGCCAGGTCCTGGCTGTTGCTGGAGGCTTCCTGCAGCAAGCTGTCCAGCACCGGGTCCTGGAAGCCCTTCCACCAACTCAGCCAGTCCACATTGGTGGCTGTGCCGTTCACCGACAGCGTGGCGGGCACATCCAGCTCAGGCCGTTTGTAGTCAGGGCCAACAGGTGCAATACCGCAGGCAGACAGTACGCCAGCCGCTATCAGAGTTATAGCAAATTTAGGCATGCGCTTAAACATGGGCCGCTCCTTCGCCGTGGGCGGGTTTGTTCACGCTGTCGAAGTCTTCCGGATTGCTGCGGAAGTTCCAGTCGTTCACCAATTTAAAGAACAGCGGCACCAGGAACACCGCCAGGAAGGTCGCCGCAATCATGCCGCCGACCACGCCCGTACCAATGGACTGGCGCGCTGCCGCGCCAGCGCCGGTGGAGATGGCCAAGGGCACCACGCCCAGAATAAAGGCCAGCGAGGTCATGATGATGGGCCGGAAGCGCAAGCGTGCGGCTTCCAGGGCCGCAGCCACTGGCGTCATGCCGTCGTGCACCTTCATCATCGCGAACTCCACGATCAGAATAGCGTTCTTCGCCGATAGCCCCAGCAGCGTGACCAAACCGATCTGGAAGTACACGTCGTTCGCATGGTTGCGCAAGTACACCGCCACCAAGGCACCGAAGATACCGAAGGGCAGAGCCAACAGCACCGAGAACGGCAGCGACCACTTTTCATACTGCGCGGCCAAGATCAAGAAGATCATCACAAAGCCCGCGCCAATGGCCAGGCCCGCCGCGCCGCTGCTACGCTTTTGCTGGAACGCGGTACCGCCCCAGTCGAAACCCACGTCAGAAGGCAGCACCTTGTTGGCAGCGCGTTCCATGGCGGCAATCGCCTGGCCCGAGCTGAAACCGGGCTTGGGATCGCCCAGTATCTGGATCGACGGCAGCGCGTTGAAATGCTGCACGGACTCAGGACCGGCTACGAACTTCACGTCCGCCACCGAGCGCAGCTGGATCATCTTGCCGGCGTTGGAACGCACATACAGCGCGCCAATATCATCTGGCTTGGAGCGGAACTGACCCTCAGCCTGCATCAGTACCTGGTAGATACGGCCGCTCTTGTTGAAGTCGTTCACGTAATAGCTGCCCAGCGTGGCCGCCAGCGTGTTGTAGATGTCGGCCACGGCGATGCCCATGGAGCGCGCCTTTTCGGTATCCACGCTCACAAACAGCTGGGGCGAGTTGGCTTGCCACAGCGTCTTCACGCCTTGCAGCTCGGGCTGCTTGTTGGCTTCTTCCAGCAGGGCTGGCAGCAACTGGGCCAGGCGGCGCACACCACCGTCACCCTTGTTCTGCATGTAGAACTCGAAACCACCGGTCTGGCCCAGGCCCTGGATCGCCGGAGGGCCGAAGGCCAGCGGCAAACCTTCCTTGATGCCGCCCGTCTTCATGTAGTACTCGCCCACCAATTGTTGGGCGGACTGGTCACGCTCGGCCCAAGGCTTCAGCGGGAAGAACATGGTGGCCGCCGACGACTTCAAGCCGCCGCCACCCAGGAAGTTCAAGCCCACCAGGCTGAACGTGGTGTCGATGTTCTTGTTACCGCCCACGGCGGCTTCGACCTGCTTGACCACCTGGTTGGTACGGTCCAGCGACGAGCCTTCCGGCAGGATGACCGCGGCAATGTAGTAGCCCTGGTCTTCGTCCGGCACCAGGCTGCTGGGCACGAGCTTGAACAGCACGCCGGTCAGCGCGCCCATGGCAACGAACAACACCAGACCCAGCACGCCACGCTTCAGGAAGAAGGCCACACCCTTGGTATAGCGGTGGGTCAGGTTGCTGAAGCTCTTGTTGAACCAGGTAAATACCTTGTTCTTGCGCTCGGCACCCGGCTTGAGCAGCACGGCGCAGAGTGCCGGCGTCAAGGTCAACGCCACAATGCCAGACAGGCAGACGGCGATGGTGATGGTCACCGAGAATTGGCGGTACAACTCGCCCGCCAAGCCGCCCAGGAAGGCCACTGGAATAAAGGCCGCGCACAGCACCAGCACGATGGCGACCACCGGGCCGGTCACTTCACGCATGGCTTCAATCGCGGCTTCGCGCGGCGTCATACCCTCTTCATGCATCAGGCGCTCGACGTTTTCCAGCACCACGATGGCGTCATCCACCACGATACCGATGGCCAGCACCATGCCGAACAGGGTCAGCGTGTTGATGCTGTAGCCCAGCAGATGCAGACCCGCCATGGTGCCAATCAGCGACACCGGCACGGCCAGCGTCGGGATGATGGTGGCGCGCCAGCTTTGCAGGAACACATACACCACGATGAACACCAGCACCATGGCTTCCGCCAGGGTCTTCAGCACTTCGTGGATGGACTCCGTCACGAAAGGCGTGGTGTCGTAGGGGGTGGAGTAGGTCAGGCCTTCAGGAAACTTGGCCTTGAGCTCCTGCAGGGTTTTTTCCACCGCTTCACGGGTTTCCAGCGCATTCGCGCCGGTCTGCAAGAAGATACCGACAGGCACCGTGGGGTGGCCGTTCACGCGGCCGTAGAAGTTGTAGTCCTTGGCACCCAGCTCAACACGTGCCACGTCCTTGACGCGAACAATGGCACCATTGGCGCCGCTACGCACCACGATGTTGGCAAAGTCCTCCGGCTCCAGCAAGCGGCCCTTGGCGGTGACCGTGAGCGTCAGCTCTTCGGTATTGTTCGGCGGCGCGCCGATCTTGCCTGCCGCGTACTGCGCGTTCTGCTCGGTGATGGCGCCAGAAATATCACCCACCGTGATGCCCAGCTGGGCCATGCGGTCCGGGCGCAGCCAGATACGCATGGCGTAGTCCTTGGCACCGAAGATCTGCACATTGGTGGTACCGGGCACGCGCTTGATGGCGTCCAGCACGTTTTGCGTCACGTAGTTGGAGATGTACAGCGCGTCATAGCGGTCGTCGGGCGAGTAGATCGCCGCCACCGTCATGAAACTGGCCGAGCTCTTGGCCACGGTCACGCCCTGGCGCTGCACCTCTTGCGGCAGCTTGCTCAGCACCTGGTTCACGCGGTTGTTCACGTTCACCGCGGCGATGTCCAGGTCGGTACCGACGTCGAAAGTGATGCTGATGGACACCGCGCCGTCACCGGACGAGGTGGAGCTCATGTAGAGCATCTTCTCGACGCCGTTGATGGCCTGCTCGATAGGTGCAGCCACGGTGGTTTCCAGCACTTCGGCCGAAGCACCGGGGTAGACCGCACTGACGCTCACCACCGGTGGCGAAATTTCCGGGTAGCGCGAGATCGGCAGCACACGCATGGCCGCCAACCCGGCAAGCACCAGGAACAGCGATAGCACCGTCGCGAAGATCGGACGGTCAATAAAGAACTTGGAAAACATGGGTCAGTTGCTCCTTATTTCGAAGCAGCTTGCGCAGCACTGGCGGGCGCTGCAGGTGGTTTTTCTGCGGAAGCAGGCGCGGCAGCAGGCTGACCGTTGGCGGCCTTGGCCACATAGGGCACAGGCTTCACAGTCATGCCGGGCTCATGGGCTTTGATGAAGCCTTCGACCAGTACGCGGTCGCCGCTTTGCAAGCCCTTGGTGACGATCCATTCGCCCTTGCTCCAGCCGTCCAGCTCCACCGGGTGGGGTACCAGCTTGTCGTCCGGCGACACGGTGAACACCATCTTGCCCATGGGGCTGTCGATCACCGCGCGCTGTGGCACAGTGATGGAGTTCGGACGGCTGGCGCCGCTGAGCAGCACGCGCACGAACTGGCCGGGGCGCAAGCTGCCATCGGGGTTAGGGATCTCGGCACGGGCGTCAAAGCTGCCGGTTTGCGGATTCACCTTTTCGCTGGCGAAATTGAGTTTGCCGGCGCGTGGGAAGATGCTGCCATCGGCCTGCTTCACATTGACGGTAAAGCCCAGGCTGCCGTTGGCCGAGCGTTGGCCGGGCACGCTAAGCTGGCCCGTACTCACTTGCTTGGTCATGCGCAGCAAATCGCTTTCCGATACGCTGAAGTTCACATACATCGGGTTGGTTTGCACGATCGTGGTCAGCAGGCTGTCGCTGGCCGACACCAGGGCGCCATCCGACTTGGATGCCGTGCCGGTGGTGCCGCTGATGGGGGCCACCACCTTGGTGTAACCCAGGTTCAGGCGGGCTTCGTTGGCCTGGGCCTGGGCCTGCTTCAGCGACGCTTCGGCGGATTCCAGGGTCGACTTGCTGTCATCAAATTCTTTTTGGCTGATGGCTTTTTCAGCCGCCAGCGGGGCCAGGCGGGCCTGGTCGCGGCGGGCCTGGTTGACCTTGGCCTGGGCTACAGCCACATTGGCCTCTGCCGACGCAACCTGGGTCTGGAAGGTACCAGGATCGATCTGGAACAAGGGCGTGCCGGCCTTGACCAGCGAACCTTCTTCGTACAAACGCTTTTCCAAAATACCGGCCACACGCGCACGCACCTCGGTTTCACGCGAACCAGCGGTCTGACCTACATATTCCAGCTCAACCGAATGGGCCTGGGCCTGCACCGTGACCACGGACACCTCGGGCGGCGGCATCGCGCCACCCGGACCGCCCGCCGCACCGGTGGACTTGCCGCAAGCCACCAGCGCCAAAGGCAGGGCCGCCAACAAAAATGGGGATATCCAACGCCGGCGCGCAAAGCGGGCGTTGCGGTTGTCGGTCGATGAAGCGCGAGGAGATGCGATGGACATAGACATAGATGGTTTAATTGGATGGTGTAGTATCACATACATTCACGTATGTTTGTTTCAACTACGTTACTAACTATTACAGCAGCAAGAGACACGACCATGGCTAGAAAAACCAAAGAGGACGCAGAGCAAACCTATGCCGCGTTACTGGAAGCCGCGGAGCAGATGTTCTTTGACAAAGGTGTTGCCCACACCACGCTGAATGACATCGCCGCCGCGGCAGGAATGACGCGGGGCGCTATTTACTGGCACTTCAAGGACAAGGCCGACGTACTGCAAGCGCTGATTGCACAGGCCATGTTACCGATGGAGGCCATGCTTGTCGAACTTGATATATGCGCCGACGCCAATCCGCTGGCCGCGCTGCGCCAGATGTGCGTACGGGCACTGACAACGCTGGCCGGCTCGCCCCAGCAGCAGCGGGTGTTCAGCATCATGTTTTTCAAGTGCGAAAACATCGGCGAAGTCGTCACCGTAATGGAGAACAAGCTGGCACGGCGCGATGAATGCTTCACCCAGATCCAGGGTATTTTGGTACGCGCAGTGGGCAACGGCCAACTGCCAGCCGACACCGATGTATTCCTGGCTCAGCAAACCATCAATTTCTTTATCGCCGGCACCATGCGCGAATGGCTGCTGTCGCCTGACAGCTTCTCGCTGGAGAAAGCTGCGCCATCGATGGTGGATATGGTGATGGCCGGCCTGCAAACCAATCCGCCGCGCACCCCAAGCAACTAACACAGCGCGAAGTACCTCGCAAAAGGCCGCTACAGTCTGGCCCCATGCAAGGCCTGCACCTTACCGCCGATCTCCACCACTGCCGCTGCGCCAGCGCCTGGCTGCTGGATGCACAGCTGCTGGGCGTGGCCTGCCGCGATGCCGTTCAGGCCGCTGGCCTGCAGGCCGTGGGCGAACTCTTCCATAGTTTTCCGGCCACAGCGCAGGGGCCAGGTGGGGTTACAGCTACTATTTTGCTAGCAGAATCACACTTGTGCGTGCACACCTGGCCCGAGCAGTCGGCCGTGACGCTGGATGTGTACGTGTGCAATTTCGGCGCCGACCACTCGGCCAAAGCCCAGCTGCTGCTGGACAGCCTGATCGCACTATTTATGCCCGGCCGCACCGAGCACCACCGCCTGCAGCGCGGCACACTGGCCCCGCAGCCGGGCTGACGCCATGCCGGCCCTGCCCCACCTACGCCCCTACCAACGCATTTACGCACTGGTGTGGCTGCGCCGTGTCAGCGCCCTGCTGGTCTTGCCGATCTGCGTCTGGGGCCTGGCCCGCCACCAGTGGTGGCCGGCGCTGGTCCTGCCCATGGGCGCCATGCTGTGGACAGCCCTGCGCGCCTGGGAGCAAAGCCTGCGCCGCCAATTCATACGCGACGCGGAATTTCCACGCTTTCTGGCCGCCAAAGTTCTGGAAGCCCACCCCGGCCTGCAGCCGCGCGATGCCGAGCTGGTGCTACGGGGCCTGCGCCAGTTCTTCATGGCCTATCTGCGCAGCGGCCGGCAGTTCGTAGGCATGCCCTCCAAGGTGGTGGACAGCGCCTGGCACGCCTACATCCTGCACACCCAGGGCTATGCGCTGTGGTGTGAACGCGCATTCGGCCACATGCTGCACCACACCCCCGCAGAGGCCATGGGCAGCAATGCCCGGCGCAACAACGGCCTGCGGCGCACCTGGTACTGGGCCTGCAAGGAAGAAAGCATCAACCCGCGCAAACCCGCGCGCCTGCCACTGCTGTTTGCACTGGACTCCAAGTTCGGCATCGAAGGTGGCTACAGCTACACGCCAGACTGCCACGCCGTAGGTGCGCAAAGCGATGCCGGCGGCTATTGCGGCACCGACTTTGGCGGCAACAGCAGCGATGGTGGCGGCTGTGGTGGCGGCGATTTCGGCGGCTCCGACAGCAGCTCCGACAGTAGTTCCAGTAGCAGCGACGGCGGTAGCTCCGATGGAGGCGGCTGTGGCGGTGGATGCGGTGGCGGAGGCGACTAGGCGCCGGGTATCATTCCCTTTCAACACAAGCTAACGGAGCACACCATGGCCTTGATGGACTTCATCCGCAAACAGTTCATTGACATCATCCAATGGACTGAAGACAGCGACGGCACGCTGGCCTGGCGCTTCCCCATGGCCGACATGGAAATCCAGAACGGCGCCGCACTGGTAGTACGCGCGTCGCAGGTCGCCATCTTCGTCAACGAAGGCCAGGTGGCCGATGTGTTCGGCCCCGGCACCCACAAGCTGACCACCCAGACCCTGCCGGTACTGACCTACCTGAAAAACTGGGACAAGCTGTTCGAGTCGCCCTTCAAGAGCGATGTCTACTTCTTCAGCACGCGCCAGCAGATCGACCAGAAATGGGGTACGCCCCAGCCCATCACCATTCGCGACAAAGACTTTGGCGCGGTGCGCCTGCGCGCCTTCGGCAATTTCAGCTTCCGCGTGGCCGACCCTAAACTCTTTCACACCGAAATCTCCGGCACCCGCGACAGCTATGGCACGGCCGACCTGGACGGCCAGCTGCGTGGCCTGGTGTTGCAGAACATCAGCGCGGCAATAGCCAGCAGCGGCATCCCCTTCCTGGACCTGGCGGCGAACCAGCAGGTCTTTGCCCAGGCGCTGAGCACCCAGCTGGCGCCGGAATTCGCCAAGATCGGCCTGCAGCTAGGCGGCATGACGGTGCAAAACCTGTCCCTGCCCGAAGACCTGCAAAAGATCCTGGACCAGAAAATTGGCATGGGCATGGTCGGCAACGACATGGGCAAGTTCATGCAGTACCAGACAGCGCAAGCCATCCCCAAATTCGCCGAGGGCGCGGGCTCGGGCGGCGGTGTGGCAGGCGACGCCATGGGCCTGGGCGCTGGCGTGGCCCTGGGCCAGGTGCTGGCGCAAAACCTGCAGACTGGCCTGCAAGGCGGTGCGGCCGCCGCCGCAGGCGTGAAGCCTGAGGAAGTCATGGCCACACTGGAAAAGCTGGGCGAGCTCAAATCCAAGGGCATCCTCACGCAAGAAGAGTTCGACGCCAAAAAGACTGAACTGCTGAAAAAACTGGTCTAGCCGCAACTTAGCTTCGTGGCGACACCCAACCTCCAGCGCGCCTACCGCGCGCCTTGCCCTGGCTGCGGCGCGCCGGTTGACTTCCTGAGCGCGCAATCGACACACGCCGTCTGCGCCTACTGCCAGAGCACGGTGGTACGCAACGGCGAAGTGCTGCAGCGCATCGGCAAGATGGCCGAGTTGTTCGACGACCACAGCCCGCTGCAGCTACAAGCCAGCGGCCGCTGGAAGAACCAGGGCTTCACCCTGGTCGGTCGCCTGCAGTACAAATACGACGAAGGCCGCTGGACCGAGTGGATCGCCCTGCTGGACGATGGCAGCAGCGCTTTTCTGAGCGAAGACAACGGCGCCTATGTCTTCAGCACGCCGCTGCGCGCCGAGCGCGAGCTGCCGGATGCCGAACACCTGCGTGTAGGCGCCACCACCGCCATCAACGGCAAAAGCTGCAGCGTCGCCTCCCAGCAAACCGTGGCACTGATGTCAGCCCAAGGGGAGCTGCCGCGCCTGCCCGCACTGGGCCAGCCCTTTGCCATGGTGGATCTGCGCAGCCCCGAGGGCGAGGTGCTGAGCGTGGACTACGGCAGCCAGCCGCCCAGCCTGTCCATAGGCACATCCGTACAGCTGGAAGAGCTGCAGCTGGTGGGCCTGCGCGAGGAATCGGTCAAAGACGAGCAAGGCCGCCAGTTCAACTGCCCGCAATGCGGCGCCTCGATTACCCCACTGCTGGCCAGCAGCAAAAGCCTGGCCTGCGGCTCTTGCCACAGCCTGATCGACTTGACGGCTGGCGTGGGTGGCGAGCTGCGCCATGCGGTGCAAGACGAGCCCGTGCAGCCGCTGATCCCCCTGGGCACGGTCGGCAAGTTGCAGGGCGCCGACTGGCAGGTGGTGGGCTTCCAGCACCGCATGGGCACCGAGCCCGGCGAGGAAGACGAGCAATTCGGCTGGGAAGAATACCTGCTGTACCACCGCAAGCGCGGCTTCCTGTTCCTGGTGGATGCGACCGACGGCTGGAGCGTGGTCAAGCCCGCCACCGGCGCACCCACGCTTGCCAAAAATGGCCAGAGCGCCAGCTACCTGGGCACCCAGTACCGGCTGCAGAGCACCTACCGCGCCGAAACCACCTATGTAGCCGGCGAGTTCTACTGGCAGGTGCGGCGCGGCCAGGTCACATCCAACCAGGACTTCAGCAGCGGCAAGGGCCTGCTGTCGCGCGAGCAGTCGCCGGGTGAAGTCACCTGGTCGGTGGGCAGCAAGATCGACAGCAGCCTGGTGGCCAGCGCCTTCAAGCTGGAGACCAAGAAAGACCTGCTCAAACGCAGCGATGCCATGCCCTTGAGCCTGAACGGCAACAACATCAACATCAGCATGGGCACAGCGATATGGGTGTTCGTGATCCTGCTGCTGGTGTTATTCATGGTGACGCGCTGCTCCGACTGCGACCCGAATGTGCAGAACTGTAGTTCGTCGTCGAGTGGCGGCACCCGCACCTCGGGTGGCTCTTTCGGCGGCTTCTCGTCGGGCGGCGGACACAAGTAATTTTTGAAGGAGATCTCCATGGATATTGAATGGTTGAAAGCCGGGGTCGTCTTCGGCTCCATCGTGTACGCACTGATAGGTGTGGTGATCTTTGGCCTATGCTTTGTGGTGATGGACAAGCTCACACCCTACAAGCTGTGGGAAGAAATCATCGAGAAGCAAAACCTGGCGCTGGCGCTCGTTGTGGCCGCCATGTCTCTCGGCATCTGCATCATCGTGGCGGCAGCGATCCATTGAACTTGGCGGACAAACCCGGGCCGCGCCCGGTCGAGGTGGCGCTGCTCGCCTCGGTCTTCATCGTGTCGGCCTGCGGCCTGGTGTACGAGCTGGCGGCGGGCGCGCTGGCCTCCTACCTGCTGGGCGACTCGGTGCTGCAGTTTTCGACAGTGATCGGCAGCTACCTGTTCGCCATGGGCGTCGGCTCCTACCTGTCGCGCTTCTTCGAACGCCAGCTGCCCGCCCACTTCTTACGCATAGAACTGCTGGTAGCGCTGGTAGGTGGTGCGCTTCCAGCTCTTCTTTTTATAGCAAACGCATATCTGCCCAATGCCTTTCGCCCGCTGCTCTACAGCCTGGTGATCCTGGTCGGCACGCTGGTGGGGCTGGAGATTCCGCTGGTCATGCGCATCCTCAAGCGCAATGTAGCGCTGCGCGACCTGGTGTCGCAGGTGCTGACCTTCGACTACCTGGGCGCTTTGGCTGTGTCGCTGGCCTTCCCCTTGGTGCTGGTGCCCCATCTGGGACTCATACGCACCGGCCTGCTGTTCGGCCTGATGAACGCCACGGTGGCGCTGTGGGCGCTGTGGCTGTTCCGGCACGACCTGCGCCAATTCAAGGCGCACGCGCTGGCCTGCGTGGCGACGCTGGCCGCGCTGGCCGCCGCCATGGCGGCTGCGGACCTGATTACCACCTGGGCCGAAGACAAGCTCTACCAGGACCGCGTGGTCATTGCTCAGACCACACCCTACCAGCGCATCGTGGTGACGCACAGCGCGGGCGAAGGCAAGGCCGGCTACCGCCTGTTCTTGAACGGCAATCTGCAGTTTGCCCAGCGTGACGAGTACCGCTACCACGAGGCTCTGGTGCACCCTGTGATGTCTGCCTTCTCGGCCAGCGGCGCGGCGCCGAAAAAGGTGGCCGTGCTGGGCGGTGGCGACGGCATGGCGGTGCGTGAAATCCTGAAGTACCCCGGCGTGGAAAGCATCACCCTGGTCGAGCTGGACCCGGCCATGACCACGCTGTTCTCCACCCAGCCAGCGCTGGTGCAGCTCAACGGCGGCGCCCTGCTCTCACCCAAGTTGCACATCGTCAACACCGACGCGTTCAACTGGCTGCAAACCGCCACCGAAACCTTCGACGTGGTCATCGTGGACTTCCCCGACCCGACCAATTTCGCCATCGGCAAGCTCTACACCAACTCGTTCTACAGCCTGCTGGACCAGCGCCTGTCGGCCAGCGGCTACGCCGTCATCCAGACCACCTCGCCCCTGGTGGCGCGCAAGAGCTTCTGGACCGTCGCCACCACCATCGAATCTGTAGGCCTGCACACCACGCCCTACCACGCCCACGTGCCCAGCTTCGGCGAATGGGGCTACATCATCGCCAGCCGCCGGCCCTACCGCATCCCCACCACGCTGCCACCCGGCCTGCGCTTCCTCAGCCCGCCCAGCCTGCCCACATTATTCGACTTCCCGCTGGACATGGCCCGCGTGCCCACCGAGGTAAACCGGCTGTCGAACCAGGTGCTGGTGACGACCTATGAAGAGGAATGGGGCAAGGTGGTGGCGCGCTAGAGGCTGGCCATCGCCACCCGTGCTGCTGCTAAGTCCCAGGCCGCTTGGCCCACGGTTTTAAAGACGGGCACGGCAGCTCCTGGGGCGAGTAAAGTGTCCAGCGCGAAGGCCAAATCCCGCACCTGCCCCCAGTCCACGCCAGCCTGCAGCAAATCTCCGGCCTCATGCCGGGCACCACCCAGGTCGTCCACCACGATCTGGCGGCTGTGCAGCAAGGCCGGGGGGAATTCCGCCATGTCCGGCTTGAACGCGCCCACGCCTATGGCCAAGGTCTGCGCACCGATGTGCGCGGGGATCACCGGCGTGCGCGATGTCGTCAGGGCCAGCACCAGGTCGGTCGCTGGCAAGGCGCTTTGCAAGTCATCCACCACCATGGCGGTAGCAACAACTTGCGGATGCCGGGACTGCATAGCGGTGCAGAAGGCCTGCGCCGCCGCCAGGCTACGCCCGGCAATCCAGAACTGGGCGATGCCCAGATGCTCGACCAGCGCGTCCGCATGGGCGGCAGCCTGGGCGCCCGTGCCGATCAGTAGCGCCGTCTTCGGTGTATGCGGCGCCAGCATCTGGATGCCCAGCAGTGTGACAGCAGCGGTGCGGCGCGAGGTGACGGTTGGACCGTCCAGCAAGACCAGGCGGCGACCGGTGGCGGTGTCCATCACCACCACTTCGCCCTGGATAACAGGCAAACCCTGCGCGGCATTGCGCGGGTGGACGGTGACCAGCTTGGTCACGCTGAAGTCGTGCCCCACGGCGGGCATGGCCAACAGCACGCCGCCTTCGGTCATAGGCACGACCAGACGCTCGGGCGCCTGGATCTGTTGCTGCGCCAGCTCGCGCGCGGCCTGGGCCACGGCGGGCACCAGCTGCGCGTAGGGCAAGGCCCGGGCAGTCTGTGCGGCATTCAGTATCTGCATGGCGACCTCAGCGCAAAAAGAAGCCGGTGGGGAATGGGTCCAGCTCTTCCAGCACCCACTGGTGGTGGCCCATGATGTGGGCGCTGCCGGTGACCTCGGTGAGCGCGCCGTCGAAGTCGCCAACCTTTACCGCCTGTGTGACCTTCACCTCGAACTTGCTGCCGACGATGCTGCCGTTCACGTAGTTGGCGCCCAGGGCCAACTGGCCGCGCAGAAATAGCTGGGCCGCCCGACCCGAGGTGCCGGTACCCGTAGGCGAGCGGTCCACCTCGCGGTCGGCAAACACGCAGACGTTGGACTGGTCCACGCCCGCACAGTTGGGTGCGCTGTCGATGATGCTGCCGTAGAGTTGGTCCAGCCCCGGCTCAAGCGGGTGCTGGATCTTCACCTGGGCCATCACTGCAGCCTTGGTTTCGGCGCCCAACTGGATCAGCGGACGGACCAGTTCCGGCTTCACCGTCAAGCCAGCCTGTTCGGCATTCAGGTAGTAATAGAACGCGCCGCCAAACACAATGTCGCCGCGCACCGTGCCAAAGCTGGGGGTCTGCACCTCCAGATCGCGCTGGTAGATGAAGGCCGGCACGTTCTTGAAAGTGACCTTGCCGGCACGCTGGCCGTCCCACTCCACAAAGGCTTCGATAAAGCCGGCAGGCGCGTCAAAGCCTATGCGCGTCAGCGGGCTGGTGCGTTCCACATAGCCCAGCTCCACCAGCACCTTGCCCAGGGCGATGATGCCGTGGCCGCACATATCGCTATAGCCCTCGTTGTGGATGAAAATCACGCCGAAGTCCGCACCCGGCGTGGTGGGCGGCAGCAGGTAGGCGCCGTACATGTCGGCGTGGCCGCGCGGCTCGTTCATCAGGAACTGGCGCAGGTCGTCGCGGTGGGTCTTGAGCCAGGCGCGCTTCTCCAGAATACCGTTGCCCGGCACGGCCGGCATGCCGGACACCAGAATACGCAGCGGCTCGCCGCCGGTATGGGCATCCACGGTCTGGACGCTACGGACTAGATTCAACATGGTGGACTTTCAGTAGAAATTGGGCAAGGCATCTGGTTTTATTTTAACCAAACTGGTTTTAAAATTATGCCAATTCATGAAACACACTGCCCTCCCCGCCACTGAACCCAGCCCGTCACCGCTGCGCGTGCCACAGCTCTACGAACTAGTCGCCGAGCGCATCAAGAAATCCATCCAGGACGGCAGCCACCCGCCTGGCTCGCGCCTGCCGGCCGAGCGCGACCTGGCCACTACCCTGGGTGTGGGCCGCGCCACGGTGCGCGAGGCCATGGGCGAGCTGGTCAACCAGGGCGTGGTGCAGACCAAACCCAACTCCGGCTCCTTTGTGCGCAACAACGCACTGGAAGTGATGCGCAGCATGAAGGTAGCCCCCACCCAGCCCGACACCAGCCCCCTATCCACCCTGGCCGCCCGGCTCGCCATAGAGCCGCTGATTGCCCAGTTTGCCGCCGCCGTGGGCCGGCGCGACGAGGAGATTGAACGCCTGCTGGACCTGATGGAGCGCACCAGCGACCTGGGCGACCCGGCCCAGCGCCGCGACTGGAACGAGGCCGACCGCCAGTTCCACCACCGCATCGCCCTGATGACCGGCAACCCGGTGATGCAGGCCATCGCCCAGGTGGTGGCCGCAGCGGTAGACGAGCCGCTATGGCGCCAACTGCGCGACTACGGCATCCACGACCCGGCCCGTGCCCGGCTGTATGTGTACGAGCACCGGCTGATCTACGAGGCGATTGCCACCGGCAACCAGGACGCGGCCGGCTTCTACGTACGGCAGCACCTGGAGCGGGTGCAAAAGGACATGCTGGCGACCTGAAACCATCTATAACTAGGGTTCAGACAGCCCACAGGAGTCCGTTATGCGCCGCTTCATCTACACACTGCTTACCGCCAGCCTGCTCGCCGCCGGGGCCGCCCACGCCAAGGGCACCATGTCCGAAACCAACTCGGACGACCACCTGAAAGCCGCGCAGGCCGCCATCCAATCTCGCAACTGGGGCCTGGCACAGACCGAGCTGGACACGGCAGTGCGTGCCGACCCGCGCAACGCCGACATCCACAACCTGATGGGCTACACCGCCCGCAAGAGCCCCACGCCGAACCTGGCCAAGGCCTTTGAGCACTACAAGATCGCGCTGCAACTGAACCCCAAGCACCGCGGCGCGCACGAGTACATTGGCGAGGCCTATCTGATGAACCAACAACCCGCCGAAGCCCAAAAGCACCTGGCCGCGCTGGAGCAGATTTGCGGCAACCGCAGTTGTGAAGAATACGAAGACCTGGCCAAGGCGATCTCGGACTACCAGGCCAGCCACCCGTAAATACATCCTCAGGAGCCAACGCCCCGCCCATGCACCGCCGCCAGTTTCTCGCCTCCGCCAGCACCCTGCCCCTGCTGGCTTGCCAAAGCCCATCCGAGATCACGGGCGGCTTCACGGGTATCCACTTCGAGCGTGGCCACCTGCTGCGCAACACCAGCAGCTACCCCGCGCCCAGCATCACCCGCCGCACCCATGTGCTGATTGCCGGCGGTGGCGTGGCCGGGTTGGCGGCGGCGCGGGCCTTGCGCTTGAAAGGTGTTGAAGACTTCGCCCTGCTGGAGCTGGAGGACAGCGCCGGCGGCAACAGCCGGGGCGGCGCGGTAGGCGGTATCGCCTGCCCGCTGGGCGCGCACTACCTGCCCGTGCCCGGCGACGATGCACCCGATGTGCAGGACCTGCTGGAAGAGCTGGGCCTGCGCAAGCGCGTGGCGGGTCGCTGGGAATACGAGGAACGCCATCTGTGCCACAGCCCGCAGGAGCGGCTATACCTGCACGGCGCCTGGCAGGACGGCCTGCTGCCGGTGGCCGGTGTGGGTGCCGACACGCTGTCCCAGTACCAGAAGATGGCCACGCTGGTGGAACAGTTGCGTGCACAGACACACTGGACCATTCCCATGTCAAATCGGCCGCTGGCGCAGGTACAACGTGCGCTGGCAGCTATCACTTTCGCAGCATGGCTGGAGCAGAACGGCCTGAACGACAGCTATCTGCGCTGGTATCTGGACTACTGCTGCCGCGACGACTTTGGTGCGGGTGCCGCTACCGTGTCGGCCTGGGCCGGCATCCACTACTTCGCCAGCCGCCACGGCTTCCACGCGCCGGGGGCGGACAGCGGCGAACGTGACAGCGTACTGACCTGGCCCGAAGGCAATGCCTGGCTGACCCGCCGCCTGGCCGCGCCTTTAGGTGAGCGCTTGCACACCGGCCAGGTGGTGGTGCGCATCGCTGCGACCAAGCAGGGAGTGGAAGTGGATGCCTACAACACCGCCACCCGCGCACTGGAGCGCTGGCAAGTACGCCGCGCCATCGTGGCGCTGCCGGTGTTCATTGCCGCACGCGTGCTGCAGAACCCGCCAGACTTCCTGCGCCAAGCCGCCGCTGCTACCACCTACGCGCCCTGGCTGGTGGCGAACATCCACATTGAGGCGCCGCTGTACGACCGCCCCGGCCCGGCGCCCAGCTGGGACAACGTGCTGTACCAGGCTCCCGGCCTGGGCTATGTGGACGCCATGCACCAAAGCCTGCAGCCGGTGCCCGGCGCCACGGTACTGAGCTACTACCGCGCACTGGGCGATGTGCCGGACGGCCGGCGCATACTGCTGGAAAAACCCTGGGCACAGTGGCGTGATGAGATCCTGGACGAGCTGGCTGCAGCCCACCCGGACATCCGCGGCAAAACCAAGCGCATCGACATCACCCGCTACGGCCACGCGATGGCCATACCCACGCCCGCACTTTCAAGCCAAATCGGCCTACAGCGCACATTTAACCTGCGCGAGCAGCTACAAAAAACAGAGCGTATTACCTTCGCACACAGCGACTGGGCGGGTTACTCGGTGTTCGAAGAAGCCTTCACCCAGGGCCATCTGGCGGGGCTGGCTGGCGCGCTCAGCTAGGCTTTTTGGGGTCGAAATGGGTGGCACCGCTGCCGCCCGCCACCGAGTACAGCGCGCCGGGCGCATTGCGGGTCTGCTGGAACTGCTCCAACGTTTCGCCGCGCATGGCAGCGTAGATGTGCAGATTCGACACGCCCAGCACCGCACCCAGCTTTTCCAGCACAAAGAAGATGGCGCCGTAATGCAGCAGGCCACGCCAGTCGCGTGCGCGCAGCAGGCTACGCTCCTGCTCGGACAGGTCGGCGGCGGCAAAACTGGCCTCGGGGTCGGCCATGAAGGCGGCGCGGTGCGCGGGCTGCACCATGGCGTGCAGATAGCGGTTCAAACGGTAGGCCTGTGCGCTGCGCTGCAGGTCGAATGGGTAGGTGCCCTTGAGCGACTGGGCACCATCCAACTGGCGGGCCATGTGGGCCTGGTGGCGAGCGATCTCGCCGGCCTGCGCGGGGGCGGCCAGATTCTCATAAATAGCGGTGGCAATGCCGGTCATGGACGGCAGGTAGTAGGTCTGGTGCAGCTTGCGCACCTGGCTGGACAAGGCGCCACGCATGGTCAGCCACATGATGACCTCGGCACCCTCCAGGCCACCCAGCTCGGCGTATTCGGCCTGGGTCATCTCGGTCAGGCGCTGCGGGTCGTTTTCAAACATCTCCAGAAAGCGGGCGTCCCAGGCCGGGTTGTTGAAACCGGCGCGCTCACCGTGCACCTGGTGTGACAGGCCACCGGTGGCCACAATGGCCACGCGCAGGTCTTCGGGGTAACTCTCGATGGCGCGGCGCAGTGCCTGGCCCAGCTTGTAGCAGCGGCGTGCGCTGGGTACGGGAAACTGCAGCACGCCCATCTGCAAGGGCACCACCTGCACCGGCCAAGCGGGCTCGTGCGGGCACAGCATGGACAGGGGCGAAAAGCAGCCGTGGTCCAGCGGCTTGTCCTGGAAGAATGACATATCGAACTCATCCGCCACCAGCGACTGGCCGATGTGCGCGGCCAGCGCCGGGTGGCCTGGCACCATGGGCAGGTCGCGCGCGCCGCCGCCCTCGTCGGCCACCTTCCACTCGGGTCCCACGCCCAAGGCAAAGGCCGAGTAGTGGTCGAAGAAGAAGGAGGTGATGTGGTCGTTGTAGATGAACAGCAGCACGTCGGGCTTTTTGTCCTGCAGCCAGGCCTGCACCGGGGCAAAGGCCTCGAAGATGGGCGCCCAGACCGGGTCATCCTGCTTGTTGCGGTCGAAAGCGAAGCCAATCGTTGGCGTGTGGGATGCGGCGATACCGCCAATGATGGTGGCCATGGTTTTCTTTCTAATAAGCGAAGCGCTCAGTGCGCTCTCTGTGATGCGTAGGGAATCGTCGGGGTGTTCACAATGCCGCGGCGGTTCAGCAAAATCGCCAGGCCAGCCAGCACCGCGGGTACGGCCAGCACGGTGAAGATGCCTTCAAAGCCCCAGCCCAGGCTGAGCAGCACGCCGCCAATGGATGAGCCCATGATGCTGCCCAAGCGGCCCACGCCTAGCATCCAGCTCACGCCGGTGGCGCGGGCCATGGTGGGGTAGCAGCCAGGGGCAAAACCGTTCAGCCCGGTCTGCGCACCGCTCAGGCAGATACCCACAGCCACCACCAAAGCGACGATGGAGGCGGACATCAGACCGTTCAGTCCCATCACGACCAGGGCAACAGCCCCCAGGATGTAGGCACCGGCGATAACTTTATTCGGATTCATGCGGTCCATCAGCCAGCCGACCAGCAGCGCGCCCACGGTGCCGCCCAGCTGGAACATGGCCGTCACATTGGCGGCGCGGTCTACCGACATGCCGGCGTCTTTCATCATGGTGGGCAACCAGCTGGTGGTCAGGTAGATCACCAGCAAGCCCATGAAATAGGTCACCCACAGGGTGATGGTGCGCAGGCGAAAGCCCTGGTGGAACAGCACGGCCAGGGGTTGGCGCGCGCCCACGGCGGCTTCGCCGGAGATGAATTCCTGCACGCCGTGCAAGGCGCTTTGGCTGACCTTGGCCAGCACTTTGCTGATCTGGCCCGCGGTGTAGCCGCGCGTCACCATGAAGCGCGCCGACTCAGGCAGGAAGAAGAACAGCATGGGCAGCAGCAGCAAGGGCAAGGCGCCGCCCATCACCAGCACAGACTGCCAGCCAAACGCCGGTATCAGCGCCGCGGCCGCAAAGCCCACCATGGCCGAACCCAGGTTGAAGCCGGTGAACATGATGGCCACCAGAAAGGCACGCCGGCGCTCTGGCACATATTCAGACAGCAGCGTAGTGGCATTGGGCATGGCCGCGCCCAGGCCCAGGCCGGTCAGCAGGCGCAGCAAGGCCATTTCGGTGGGGTTGCGTGCGAATGCGGTAAACAAGGTGCACAGACCAAAGCCCAGCACCGACAACAGCAGCACCTTGCGGCGGCCAAACCAGTCCGACGACGAACCGGCGAACAGGGCGCCCAGCGCCAAGCCGATGGGGGCCGCCCCCATCACAATGCCGAAAGCGGGGCGCGAGATATGCCATTCGGCCAGGATGGACGGGGCGATGAAGCCCATGATGGCCACGTCCATGCCGTCCACGGCGACGATCAAAAAGCACAACACCACCAGCCACCACTGGTTGCGTGAGAGGGGTCTGCTGTTGATGAATTCCCGGACGTTCAGGGTAGGGGCAAGCTGCATGGCGAAAAAAGTCTCCGTTGTAATTTTTGAGAGCTGGCGCTGGAGCCAGATTTGCAAGGACCGCATTCTGGGCAGGCCGCTGACTTCCGCACAGATGCCACGAAACAGGCCGCGATAACCGCTGGCTATCGCGTTTTGCCAATAGGCCGCGAGTCGTTACCATCCGGGCCATGAAACTCACGACGCTACGGGCCCTGATCGCCACCATCGAAGAAGGCAGCCTGCGCAGCGGCGCCAGACGCATGCAGATATCGCAACCCGCCCTGACCAAGATGGTCCGCGAGCTGGAGCTAGAGCTGGCCACCACGCTGCTGGTGCGCACCTCCAAAGGCGTGCTGCCCACGGCCCAGGGCACGGTGCTGTACCAGCGGGCTCTGGCGGTCTGCAAGGAGCTGGGCACGGCGGTGGATGAAATCAACCAGCTGGGCGGCAAGATGGTCGGTTCGCTGCACATAGGCGCAGTGCCACTGGCGGTGATGCTGCTGATTCCTGAAACCCTGCGCACCTTTGGCCGCGAGTTCCCCGAGATCCAGTTGCGTGTCAGCGAAGAGCTGTACCAGGCGCAGATGCAGCGCCTACGTAACGGCCATGTGGACATCGCCGTGGGCGGCATTCCCACCGGGTTGTCATCGGGTGAATTCGTGGTGGAACCCCTGCTGCAAACCAGCATGGTGGTGGTGGTGCGCAAGGGCAGCCCCCTGGCGAGCGCGACCTCGCTGCAGCAGCTGATGGGTGCCAAATGGGTGTACACCGGCGCCTCCAACGACACCGGTTACGCCAAGCTGCTGTTTGAAAGCAATGGCCTGCCCGCACCGCCGGTAGGCGCCATCGTGAACTCCACTCTGGCCCTGTTGTCGCTGGTGGCCACCGGCGACTTCGTGGGACTGATGCCGCAGCAGATCGCCACCCACCCCATGGCCGCACCATTCCTGAGCCTGGTGCCGCTGGCAGAGGGCGGTTTTCCGCTCACTGTGGGCGCCATTGTGCGTAGCGACTCGGTGCTGTCGCCCGCCATACGCCACTGCATTGCCCACCTGCACAGAGCGGCGCACCAGTTGTCACGCCAAAGTGCGGGCACTCTGCTGCCTTAGGGCTGAATCGGCTGCAGGCAGCCCGCCCCCATGACCTGGATCAAATACAAGCTCCGCCAATCCACCTAAGCTGCGGCAGCTTGAAAGGATTCTGAACATGGCACAGCTGGAATGGAGCGACGCACTGGTCTTGGACCTGGCGGAAATGGACCACACCCACCACGAATTTGTAGACCTCTTGGCACTGGTGGAAACCGCGCCGAACGACAGCGTGGTCCGGCACTGGGCCGAGTTGATCACGCACACCGAAGCGCATTTCGGCCAGGAGGACGCATGGATGCGTGACACCGGGTTTTCATCTTCCAACTGCCACAGCCTGCAGCACAAAGTGGTGTTGCAGGTCATGCGCGAAGGTCTGCGCAACGGGCATGACGGCAAGCTGGACGTGGTGCGCGACATGGCCCGCGAGCTGGCCGCCTGGTTCCCTGCCCACGCCCAGTCGATGGACGCGGCGCTGGCCCTGCATTTGCGCGGCATAGGCTACGACCCGTCCACCGGCCAGATCGCCATGCCACAGGCCCTGCCCGAGGCCCCGATACACGGCTGCGGCGGAGCCAGCTGCTCGGACATGGCGCGCCAGGCCGAGACCAGCGCAGCCTAGTAACCATGCCCATCATGTTATGGTTCGAGGTGAACACCCACCCTCGGTAACCTAACTATGTCGGAACCGCAGACGATCACGGATTCTCCGCGCGCAAAAGATACTTCGCTTCAGCAAAACGGTCGCTTGGCTACGCCAATCGCCAGCGCGGCTTTACCCCCGCCACCCACCCTGCCCGCCTGGTTGGAGGCCGGATTGCAATCGGGCGCGGAGCACGTCACCATCCTGGCCCAACGGGCTTACCGATTACACGCCGTTCAAGTCGACACCCCCCTGCTGATGGTGCCCTTGGCCGGACTGAAACGCTTGGAGGTCGATGGCAAGCAGGCCGAGGTGGCGTGTGGTGAGTTTGTCATGCTGCACCATGCTTGCAGCATGGGGGTTGAAAATATACCCCCGCCTGGTACCACGGATGCCTACCGGGCTTGGGCAGTGCCGTTCCCATGGCGAGTGGTAACACTGGCGCGTACCTTGGTGGGCGCGCACAGTGCCACTGCGCCGGCGGCGGCGCTGGCCAAACCCTTCAGTTGCGGGGATTTGACAGCTTTATTGCCTGGCGTACGGGCCTATTTGACCGCCATGTCTCCTGCGGGTTGGGCGCCCGACGCCGCGCAACGTGACCATGCCTTGCTTGGCTTGCTGCTGGCTTTGGTTCGAGCAGGCCATGACCCGTTTTTGTATGCCCAAGACCCATCGGTGGTGGCGCGCATTCGCTTGCTGGTGGCTGCGGCGCCAGAGCGCAACTGGACCTCGGGCGACTTTGAGCTTGCCTTGCATATGAGTGGCGCCACCTTGCGCAGACGCTTGGCACAAGAAGCGACCTCGTTGCGGCACATTTTGCGAGAAACCCGTTTGCTGCACGGCCTGGCTTTGTTGCAGTCCAGCCGTCGCCCGCTCAAGTCCGTCGCTTTGGCTTGCGGCTATCTGTCGGTCGCTAGTTTTAGCCGCAGTTTCATGGCCCAGTTTGGAGTCGAACCCAGCGCGGTATCCAATACCTGAGCGTTTCACGCATTTCTTTGAGCGCCTGGCGTTGGCGAATTCCTGGAACATCAACCCCAACACACGGCATATCACTGTTGCCTGTGTCGGCTTGCGAGATCGGCGATTCAGATCTCGGTTTTTCTACCAGGAACTCTTCATGAAGAAATCTTTTATCCCCTTGCTCTGCGCGTTGGGTTTGAGCGCAGGCGTGTCTTTAAGCGTACATGCTCTGGAGCTGAGCAGTACAGACATCGCCAACGAAAAAACACTGGACAGTGCCCAGGTGTACCAAGGCTTTGGATGCAGCGGCGGCAATGTATCGCCCGCCCTGAACTGGAGCGATGTGCCTGCAGGCACCAAAAGCTTCGCCATCACCGCCTACGACCCAGATGCCCCCACGGGCAGCGGCTGGTGGCATTGGAGCGCATACGATCTGCCCGCGAGCCTGCGCAGTTTGCCAGCAGGTGCAGGCAAACCAGGTGCCTTGCCTGGTGGCGCCAAGCAAGGGCGCAATGACTTCGGCAGCAACGACTTTGGCGGCGCTTGCCCACCCCAAGGGGACAAGCCGCATCGCTACATCTTTACCGTGTTTGCACTGAAGGTGGACAAACTGGAACTACCCGCAGACGCATCAGCGGCCTTGATTGGCTATATGTTGAATGCAAACAAGCTGGCTACCGCCAGTATCACGGCAAGGTTTGGCCGCTAGGGACACCCTGGATCATTCCCTGCGTTCTGCCGATTGAATTCCAATCGACGGTTTGCTGCAGGGCGTTTTGGGCCTGCAGCCAAACCTCGATCTTTGATTGCAGCAGTCGCCGACGGGTAATCCGCCGATCTGAGGCTACGCGGAACGCCGCCGGTGCCTGCACAATGGTGTCATCGCTTGACACCCCCGCAAAGGCAGCACCATGGCAGACGCGCTCATCGCCGTTCCGGTTTACCCTCCTCTAGAACCCTACCGCAGCGGCACGCTGGCGGTGGACGACATCCATACCCTGTACTGGGAAGAATGTGGCAACCCGGACGGCGTGCCCGTGCTGTTTCTGCACGGCGGGCCGGGCTCGGGCATATCGCCCAAGCACCGGCAATTCTTCGACCCTGCGTACTACCGCATCGTGCTGTTCGACCAGCGCGGCGCGGGCCAGTCCACGCCGCTGGGCGAGGTCCGCAACAACACCACCCAGCTGCTGGTGCAGGACATCGAGCAGTTGCGCGAGATGCTGGGCATTGGCAAGTGGCTGGTGTTCGGCGGCTCCTGGGGCTCTACCCTGGCGCTGGCCTATGGCGAAACCCACCCCGAGCGCTGCAGCGGCTTTGTGCTGCGCGGCATCTTCCTTTGCACCCGGGCCGAGGTGGACTGGTTTTTGAACGGCATACGCTGGTTCTTCCCCGAAGCGCATGCGCAGTTTGCCGGCCATATCCCCGAGGCCGAGCGCGGAGATTTACTCAAGGCCTACGTGCAGCGCCTGTTCAGCGATGACCCGGCTGAAAGCCTGGCCGCAGCCCGCACCTGGAGCCGCTATGAAGGCAGTTGCCTGCACCTGCTGCCGCACCCGGAGGTGGCCGATACCTTTGGCTCCGACGCGGTCGCCCTGGGCGTGGGCCGGCTTGAGGCGCACTACATGCGCAATGCGGCCTTTCTGGACGAGAACCAGCTGGTGCGCGACGTGGGCCGCATCCGCCACCTGCCGGCCACCATCATCCAGGGGCGCTACGACGTGGTCTGCCCGCCGCGCTCAGCCAAGGCGCTGCACGCAGCCTGGCCCGAAGCCAGCTTCACGATGGTGGAAGACGCAGGCCATGCGGCGTTTGAGCCCGGCATCGCCAGCGCACTTGTCGCAGCCACCGATCGCTTCAAGCTGACCGGCACGCTATAGGGCTGCAGCGCCCGCCGCCGTTCAGCTACGGCGCGCAGTAAGCCACTGGGTGGACGGCAGGGCTTCGGCCACCACGCGCACTTCGCCGATGTTGCCGAAGAATCCATCCGCGCGATCGCCGTCCCAGGAGCCCGCCCCCACCACCCAGGGAGAGGTGGCGGACAAAGTGGCCAATCCGGGCACATTGCTGGTGTTGCGCAGCACGGGGGCGCCTTCCACATACATCACCGTGTCATGCGTGGCGGGGTCGTTGACGATGGCGATATGCACCCAGGTATCCGCAATGATCTCACCCGACCAGCTAGCCATACCCTCGCGCGACCCGCTGGTGTCGGGCACCACCTCCCACTGCACCTCACGCAGACTGGAGATAGCGAAGAGCATGGGGGGCGACTCTGGATCGCCACCGTCGAAGCCAGACAAATCGCCACGCTTGCCATCGCGGGTCATGATGTTCATCCATGCATGCTTGGCCTTGTCCCATGCCTTGTCGATCTTGATGAAGGCCTCCACCGTATAGCCCGAGCTGGTGAATGTTTGCGCATTGATGGCGGCCGTGGCGTCGGTCAGGAAATAGCTCATGCGTGGCGTGTTTTTATTGGTGTTGATAAACGCCACCGACCCGGGAGCTGCAGACAAATGGTGGTGGTCACTGCTCCACACCACATCGCCTGCCTCCGCGCCCACAATCACGCTGGCATTGAGCTGGTCGCGCTTGAGCGGGTTGGCACCGGTGACATCGGCGATCTGCGTTCCCGGCGCAACGGCCGAGCCTTCGGTGCCGCCAAAAAAACGCCAGTGCGCCACGGTGGAAGCGACCTTGGGGTAGTCGTCCGTATCGCGGGGTGCCACCGGCTGCACAACAGCTGGCTCGGTAAAACCCTGCAACACCAGGGCTTTCGCCTGGTCCACCAAAGACGATGCCACGGTGGCCTTGCCAAGCCCAAAGTTGGGATTGAACCGGGAGAACCGCTTGGCAAAATCCATAGGGATTTCGAAGCTGTGGTTGCTGGCGGTCAACACAGCCTGGTCGAATGCATTCAAGGTGTCCGCAGGCTTCATGGGGACCCAGGGGGAGAACGACAACACCTTGATCAGCTTGTGGGTCAGGTCAAACTCATACAAGCGCATCAGGCCATTGCCGCCCTGGTAGGCCATCTGGTAGTCCACCACCATTTCTTCGACCGCGTTGCCAAAATCGTTCACCTTGGTCAGATGCGCGCCCCCGTGGTGGTGGCCGTTGAGGGTCATGAAAATCTGGTCGTTGTCTCGTATCAATTTCTCCCACAGCATCTTGCCGTAGCCGGTCTCCAAGGGGCTCACGGCGTCGGGTGCAATATTCAACAACTGGTGGTTCACCAAAATGACGGGCAAGCTGGGGTGGGCCGCAATCACGCCCCGCGCCCACGCAATTCCGGCATCAGAAATGCGCCAGGACAAGGACAGCACCAGGAACTGCTGCTCCTGCGCCGTGAAGATGTGGTACTCGTGGAAGCCGGTGCTGTCACGCTCGCCAAAGGTACTTTGGCGCTTGGCGCGCTTGGCACCAAACCATTGCAGATACGGCTCGTTGGCCAGTACGCGCTGGGTGTCCGTGCCGGTGGTTGGGCTGGCATCAAAGTCCACATCGTTCAACACGTCGTGGTTGCCCGCCAGGATCGAATACGGGATCTTGGCTACCTCCAGTACCTGCATGGCGGTATCGGCCACCTTCCATTGCTCGGGCTTGCCCACCTGGTCCACCACGTCGCCGAGGTGGATCAGAAACGGGATATTCAGCTTTTTTGCGTTGTCCGCCACCCATTTGGTTTGTGCGAAATATGGCTCACTGCCGTAGTGCCGCTCGTACTGGCTGCTTTCAGAGGAAGTCGCGTAGCGCGAATAGAACTGGGTGTCGGGCAACACAGCCAGTGCGAAGCTGGAGATCGGGGCAACCGAATCACCGTCACCGCCGCCGCAGGCGCTGAGCGACACACCCGCAGCCAGGGTCGAGGCGGACGCCAGACCCAGCTTCAACACATTGCGGCGCTGCAGCGCACCGCTCGCGTCCGACACACGCTGTGCAAGAGGTTTCGGCAAAAGACTTTTCATGGAACGCATACCCGGTGGTTTGTATGCGCCCAATATATTTACCGAAAATTAAAAAAATATTACAAACCCGTACACAAGACGATTTACCCGCCAATGCGCAAGTAAAGATGGAAGCGGCCCACGCAAGCCGGGCCGTTCCGGGCTGCGCGCGCTATTTCAAGCCCAAGATCCAAGCCGCCAGTTGCCGTGCTTCGGCCTCCGACACCTGGGGGTTGGCCGGCATGGAGTCCATTTGGTCGGTGGGGCCGCCATGGATGATGGTATGGGCCAGCTTTTCCACCATGCCCGACTGGCCTGCGTACTGCACCGCGATGTCTTTGAATGCCGGCCCCACGACAGCCTGGTTGACCGCATGGCAGTCCAGGCAGTTCTTTGCCTGGGCCAGCGCCAGCTCATCGGCCGCGACAGCCAGCACCGGGCCTAACAGCATGCCCACGACCAGCAGCCACTGTTTACGCAATTCCATCTTGATCCCCCCTTTTGAAAACACTGAAACAGCCGGTCCGGTTCAGCTCAGATACGCCGACTCTTTGAACGTCAGATCGGCAGGCCGGCCAATATTCACGGCCCAGTCGGCCATCATGCCGGCCGGCATGGCCTTGGCAAACAGGTAGCCCTGCAGCTCGTCGCAATTCAGCGCCGTCAGCACATCACGCTGGGCGGCGGTTTCCACACCCTCGGCCACCACACTCAGGCCCAGCGCGTGGGCCAGCTGCACCACGGCCGCAACAATGGCACGGGCGTCGGAGCTGCTCTCCAGATCCTGTACAAAAGACTGGTCGATCTTCAGCTGGCTAACATGCAGGCGGCGCAGATAGGACAGGCTGGAATAGCCGGTGCCGAAGTCGTCGATGGACAGCTTGACGCCGATCCGGCCCAGGTTTTCAAAAGCCTTGAACGTGCCTTCCGCATCCTCCATGGCCACGGACTCGGTGATCTCGAAAATCAGCAGCGCCGGGTCTACCGCGTAGCGTTGCAAGGCAAGCTCCACGCGCTGCACCAGATCGTCCTGTCGCAGCTGGTGCACCGACAAATTGATGGCCACGCGTATGCGCAGGCCCTGCGCCATCCAGGCGCGCATCTGCTGGCAGCCTTCTTCTATGACCCAGTTGCCCAGTCGGTTGATCAGGCCAAAACGCTCCGCCACGGGAATGAACACGGCCGGACTGACCATGCCGCGCACCGGGTGGTTCCAGCGCAACAGGGCCTCTACCCCAGTGATGAGACTGCCGCCCGCGCCCACCTTGGGCTGGTAATGCAGGGCCAGCTCACCACCGTTCTCCATAGCCCGGCGCAGGTCGTGCTGCAGCTCGATCTGCTCGCGTATGCCGGCATTCATGTGTGGCTCGAAAAACGCATACGCCGTGCCACCGCCGCGCTTGGCAGCGTACATGGCCGCGTCGGCATGGGCCATCAGCTGGTCGCGCGTGCCGTCTGAGGGGTACATGGCAATACCGATGGAGCAGGACAGGCGCACCTCGTGCTCACCGCCCGTCACCGGCTGGGTCAGCTCGTCGATGATGCGCTGGGCGATCTGTGCCGTGGCGGTGGTGTCCAGCCCGCCCTCCAGCAGCAACACGAACTCGTCGCCACCCACGCGGGCCACGGTGTCCGTGGTGCGGGCCACGCGGGCCAGGCGCTGGGCCATTTCGCGCAGCACCATGTCGCCAAAGCCATGGCCGAAGGAATCGTTGACGGGTTTGAAACCATCCAGGTCCACGAACAGGACGGCCAGCAAGGTGCCGTCGCGCACGCTGCGCTCCACCGCCAAGGCTACCCGGTCGTCGAACAGCAGCCGGTTCGGCAGGCCGGTCAGGGCATCACGGAAGGCCAGTTGCTGCAGCTCGGTATTGGCTTTTTGCAGGGAGGTGGCCAGCACCTCGGTCTTGCTTTGCATGCGCGCGTCGATAACGGAGGTCAGCATGGTCATGGTCAGCAACACCACGGTGGCCACGGACACCAGCAGGCCTAGGCCGTCACCGCCCAGCTCGTTCGCGCTCCGGCACAGCGAACCCAGGGGGAACGACGCCGCCGCCATACCGGTGTAATGCATGCCGCTGATGCCCGCTCCCAGCACCAGTGCAGCCACCAGTTCCCAGCGCCGGGCGGCCCAACCCTTCAGGCCGCGCAGCCAGAAAAAGATCAACAAGGCCACGGCCGAAGCCCCCACTGCCACGGCCACCGAAGCCAGCACCCAGGGCGTGGACCAGCGGATGCCGGGCACCATGTCCATGGCCGCCATGCCGGTGTAGTGCATGGCGCAAATGCCAGCGCCCATGGTGATAGAGCCGCCCAGCAGGCGCGCCATGGTCAGGCGGTTGCGGCTGGCCACATACAGGGCGATCGCCGATACCACCACCGCCGCCACCCAGGACAACGCCGTCACCACATAGCCATAGCCCACGGCAAACGGCAGGCTCATGGCCAACATGCCCACGAAGTGCATGGACCAGATACCTGTGCCCAGGGCCAGCGAACCACCAGCCCACCAGCCTATGCTCAGCAAGCGGTCCTGCACGCGTACACGTTTGGCCAGGTCCAGCGCCACATAGGACGCAAAACTGGCGATCAAATAGGACACCACCACCACCCAAGGGGCATAGCTGACGTCAATAAACGGGGTATCCATGGCGGCCCTAGTGGATAAATGAGGTGCGCCAAAGCGCGCATACGGCCCAGAATTATCCGAGATAGCAAATGCCCTTGTGCGCTCCGTACTACCTATGCGGAGGCACTGTGGGTCAAGGCGCTGCGCCCGGCAATGGCAGATCCAGCACCGCCTCCAGGCCCGGCTGCGCGGGTCGCAAAATGAGCTGTCCGCCATGGGCCTGCGCCACCAGCCGGCACAGGTACAGGCCCAGCCCCACGCCGCCGGTGCCGCGCTGGCGCGCCGCATCGGCCCGGTAGAAGGGTTCGGCCAGTTGGGCCCACTGCACCTCGGCCACGCCGGGTCCATGGTCGCGCACGCGCAACTGCACGCCCTGCCCCACGCGCTGCAAATGCACCTCCACCGGAGCCTGGCCGTGCAATTGGGCGTTGTGCACCAGGTTGCGCAGCAGCAGGCGCAGGCGTGCGCGGTCCAGCGGCCAGGCGGGCAAGCCGGGCTGCAAATGCAGCTGTACGGCCGGATCGGTCACCACCTCCCGCACCAGCGCGGCCAGATCGGTGGGCTCCAGGTACAGGGCCGCATGCGGGCTGGCCAGGCGCTCGCTCTCCAGCAGATCGCTGACCAGGTCGCGCATCAGCGCCAGGTCGCGCAGCAGGGGCTCCCGCAGAGGCTGCAGCTCGGCGGTTTCGGGCAGCAGTTCGGTATTCAATCGCGCCCGAGTCAGGGGTGAACGCAACTCGTGGCTGATGGCCAGCAGCAGGCCGCGTTTGGCCTCCAGCATCTGGTGGATGTCTTGCGCCATGGTATTGATGCGCTGGGCCAAGTCACCTAGTTCGTCCCGGCGGCGCAGCGGTATCGGCTGGCTGAAATTCCCCGAGCCATAGCGCTGCGCACCCAGACGTATATCGTCCAGCGGGCGCAGCAGGCGGCGTACCACCGCATAAGCCACAGCGGTGAGCAGCAGCAAGACACCCAGCGTGCCCCATACGATGAAGTGGCGCGACTGCGGCCAATCCTCCTCCGTCCCGCTCAAGCCCAGGCCTAGCACCACGCGTGTGCCATCGGCGGTGGTGCGCGACAGCAGGCCGGGCTCGCCATCGTCACCATGCCTGCGACCCCAGCCACGGTCGGACTTGCCGGGGTGTGAATCCCAATGTACTTGCGGGCCGTCCAGGCGCACCGACAAAGGCAGGCGCTGCACCAGTGCCTGGGCCCGTTCGATGCTGGGCGGGCTACCCAGATCGGCCACCAAGTGGTCCACATAGTCGGCCAGCAGCGGCCGCGCGGCGGCACGCCAGCCCCCTGAAAAAGCCTGCTGCATGCCGCCCACAAAGGCGACCGACATGGCCAACGCCAGTGCCAGGAACAAGCCCACCAAGCGCCAGCGCAGCGAGTGTTTGAAAGCATGGCGCGCCCTGCGCCAGCGGGCAGGCCGCCTACGCACGAGCCACCGCCAATGAGTAACCGGCGTTACGCCAGGTTTTGATGCAGTCCAGCGGCTCCAGCTTCTTGCGCAGGCGGCTGACCAGCAGGTCTACCGCCCGGGTCTGCAGCTCGGCCTCATGGCCGCGCAGGCGGTTCAGGATGTCATCGCGGCTGAAGACCTTGCCCGGCTCGCGCGCCAGCAGGCCCAGCAACTCGAATTCGGTACTGGTCAGCTCCACCGCCTGGCCGTGGCGCCGCACGCTGCGGGTGTCCAGGTCGATCGCCAGGCCGTCGAATAGCAACTGCTGCAGCGCATCGGGCTGGCGCTGGCGGCGCAGCACGGTCAACAGCCGGGCCACCAGCTCGCGCGGCTCAAAGGGCTTGGGCAGGTAGTCGTCGGCACCCAGCTCCAGGCCGACCACCCGGTCCATCACCTCGCCGCGCGCGGTCAGCATGATGATGGGGATGTCGCTGTCCTTGCGGATGGTGCGGCACAGCGCGAAGCCATCCATCTCGGGCAGCATCACGTCCAGAATGGCGGCGTCCAGCCCGCCCTGGCGCAGCAGTGCCAGCCCGGCGCTGGGCGTCAGCGCGCAGACCAGCTCCAGGCCAAAGCGCTGGAAGTACTGGGCTAGCGGCCCGCCCAGTTCGGCGTCGTCATCGATCAGGAGGATTTTCGGCATACTGGATTCTCTACCCAGGCGTCAGTTAACACGCGCCCCCCCAGAAACACCGCAGAACTGGCTTTGCCAGGCTGCTGGTGGTGTTGCCCCACCTCAGGGGGGTTGGCAAAAGACGCGTAGCGCTGCAGCCTAAGGGGGAACAACAGGCTCATCCGTGGCGCCACATGCCGCCCCGGCGCTGCAAAAAGTCGCGCACCTGCTGCTGCTGTGCCGGGTTGAGCGCGTCATAAAAGTCGGCTGCGGCGGCAATCACCTCGGGGCTCTTGCTGCGCAGGGCGCTGGTCTTTTCCTCCACCATGGCCTGGGCGCGGCTGCGGTTGAACTTCGCGCCGTTGACCAGGTCCAGCATGTCGGCACGCGGATCACCGCCGGCCATCAAGGCCTTGCGCTGCTCCTGCAGCTTGTCGCCGAGCACGCCCAGCAACTGCTTCTGCGCATCGTTCAGCTCCAGCTTCTTGCCGACTTTCTCGATCATCTTGCCGCGCATCTCGGCGCTGCGCTCTTCGGTCATCGGACCGCCGAAGCCGTGCTCTCGGTGGCCCATGCAGGCGCTGAGGCCGCCGGCCAGAATGCCGGCCCCCATCAGGCCAAACAAGCTGCGTTTCAGATTTCTATGGAAGCGAAATTTCATGGTGTGACCCCGTGGTTAATCAAGGCCTCCATGGTGCAGTGCGGTAGCCGGCGGGTCTTCTCGGCGCCGTATCGGTTTGTGTCGTTTTATGTCGCCAGCAACAAGCAACCCATAGGTTTCGCTATATTTTAAAGAGCACCTAGCGCATGTTCCACCTGCGCCAGCGGCCTATTTACCCACTAAGCCAGCTTGAAGGCCGCCACGCTCTGCAACAGCAGCTGGGCCTGGGAATTCAGGCTGCTGGCGGCAGCGGCGCTTTCTTCCACCAGGGCGGCGTTCTGCTGCGTGACCTGGTCCATCTGGGTGATGGCCTCACCCACCTGGGCCACGCCCTGGCTTTGCTCGCCGCTGGCCGAGCTGACTTCGCCAATGATGTCGGTCACGCGGCGGATGGCGGTGACCACTTCGGTCATGGTGCTGCCGGCCTTGGCGACCAAGCTTGTGCCCTGGTCTACCTGGCTCACGCTGTTGTCGATCAGTATCTTGATCTCCTTCGCGGCAGTCGCGCTGCGCTGGGCCAGGCTACGCACCTCGCTGGCCACCACGGCAAAACCGCGCCCTTGCTCGCCGGCACGGGCGGCCTCCACGGCGGCGTTCAGCGCCAGGATGTTCGTTTGAAAGGCGATGCCGTCGATCACGCTGATGATGTCGCTGATCTTCTTCGAGCTGTCGTTGATGCCCTTCATGGTGTCCACCACCTGGCTGACCACCTCGCCGCCCTGCACCGCCACGCTGGAGGCACTCACCGCCAGCTGGTTGGCCTGGCGCGCATTGTCGGCGTTGTGTTTGACGGTGCTGGACAGCTCCTCCATCGAGGCCGCGGTTTCTTCCAGTGCGCTGGCCTGTTGCTCGGTACGGCCGGACAGGTCGCTATTGCCCTGGGCGATTTCGGCACTGGCGGTGGCCACGCTGTCCGAGCCCTGGCGCACATGGGACACCACCGTCACCAGGCTTTCCTGCATGCCCTGTAACGCGCTCAACAGCAGCCCGGTTTCGTCGGTGGAATGGGATTCGATGCGCCGGCTCAGGTCGCCACCGGCCACGCGCTGGATGGCGTCTACAGCCACCGTCAACGGCCGGATGATGGAGCGTATCAGCCACATGGCAGCGGCGATGGCGATCACCAGACCCAGCAAGGCCACGCCGATCAAGGAGGCGCGCGCCGAGCCATAGGCATTCTGGGCCAGCACACCGGCGTCTGTGGCACCCTTGGAGTTCAGTTCGACCAGCTTGTCCAGCTCGGCACTGGAGCTGTCAAAGTACTTCTGTGAATCGCCCTCCAGCAGCTTGCGGGCGGCATCGTTGTCATTCTTGCGCGAGGCGGCCAGCACCTGCTCATGGATCTCCAGGTAACGCTTCCAGTCGGCGGAAAAGCTGTCATATAGCTTGCGCTCTTCGTCGCTGCTGATCATCTTCGTATAGGCTTGGCAGTTCTGCTCAAAACCCGCCAGTACCCTGGCCATGTTTTTTTCAATACCCTGCATCGCAGCTTCCTCGGTATTGAGCACATGCTGGAACTCGGTGATGCGAAAGTCGGAAGTGGCGGTATTCATCCGCCCCAGCACCCCGACGCTGGGCAGCCAGTTGGTGATGATGTCGTCGGTGCCGCGCCACATGGTGGCCATCTGCAGCAAGCCTGCGGCGGAAACCAACAACAACAGGCCCACCATCAGGGAAAAAGCAGCTGCCAGACGCGTAGAAATTTTGACGTTCTTCATGGCAATATCCCTTGTTTTTCGTAGGGTTACTCTAGCGCTTGGGCAGCACCTCCCGCAACAGCGTTTGCCATTAGTTTCTCAATGTCCAGCAAGACCAGCATGCGTGGGCGATCCGCCTCGCCCAGCGTACCAATGCCGGTGATGTAGTCGGCATCCACAGAGGTGTCGAATTGCGGCGCCGGCCGGATCTGCTCTGGTGTGAGCAAGGTCACATCACTGACCGCATCCACCACAGCCCCAACCAAGCCCTGCGCCAGGTGCAGCACGATGGTGACGGTCAGCCGGTCAAACCCTGCCTCCGCCTGGCCCAGGCGCAACCGCAGATCCACGACGGGCACGATCACGCCACGCAAATTCAGCACACCCCGGATATGGGCCGGCGCGCTGGCGATGCGGGTGGGCTGCTCGTAGCCGCGTATTTCCTGCACCTTCAGGATGTCGATGCCGTACTCCACCGTACCCAGCCGAAACGACAGGTATTCCAGCGTGGGACTGGCTTGCACGGCGGCATTGGAAACGGATGGCGAACTCGTAGCGGTCATGGCAGTACCCGGGAATGAAAACTGGTGACCTGATTTTAGTTAAAAATGCAAAATTTAATATAAATGATTTAAAAATCAGTTTTTTTAATCAAATAATTGCCAATTAATCACGCTGCACAAAAAATTCATGGATTTGAGGCGCCACAACAACACGAAGAAAACGCAAATATGATAACTTCAAGCCTCAAACGCTTCGAATGAAACTTGTGGCTCAGCACCGCAGCCTAAGGCTCTTTTGGGGCCGGTGTAAATGCATTTTGTAAACCATAAAAATACCGCTTCTTGAGGTCTCCATGGCTACCCCCCATGGGCAAATCGGCGCTGAGCAATACCTGAAATTGACCAGGCAGGCTATTTAATCCATAGCTGCGAGTGCAGTATGGATAAGTAGCAGCCCAATTTTTGAGCTTGGCATGCTTTACAAATTTCTGATCAAAAACGCGATGGCTTTTGGCAAGATGCGGACCACGCATCGTGTCCAAGAGTGCACCCCTTCTGTTACAAATTACATAAAGTAACATCCATAGATCGAGCAACGTACTAAGTCAGCTAAACGCCGATTATTTGTCTCCACCAGCACATGCCCAAGATCAAAGTCATACGTCCCTGGCTGACGTTGAACACCACCACACGGATGTTTGTTCCGATACTGGTGCTGTTCGCGATCGCGGGTACGGTGCGCTACCAGTTGCTGGTCAAGAACGAAACCGTGGCCGCCCAGGAGCGGTTTCAGCTGGCGTTGCGCCAGGTGCCGCTGCTGCTGGTGCCGGCGCTGGCCGATGCGCTCACCCACCCCACGCCGGGCCGGCTGGAAAGCCTGCTCAGCGCCCAGTCGCAGGCCAACCCCGACTGGGATAGTCTGGTCTGGCAACCGGCCAGCCCGGCCCCATCTATTACCCTGCGCAGCACGGCCGCCATGCTGGCCAACTATCCGTCCTGGTTCACCCACCTGGTACCCGTCCAGCCGTATACCGCGCACTTCGAGGTGCCGGGCCCGTCGGAGAGCGCTTCCAGCGCCGGCGTACTGACGGTACAAATCAGTCCCGTGCCCTCGCTCAACAGCGCCTGGTCCAAGCTGCGCGCCCAACTCTGGGCCGCCGGCCTGACCGTGCTGTCCATACTGCTGCTGATGGGCTGGGTGGCCGGCGCCAACAACCGCATGGTGCGCCGCCTGGTCAGCGCCACCAACCGATTCAAACGTGGCGACCACAACGCGCGCATGGAAGTCACCGGCCCGTTCGAGTCACGCGCACTGGCGCTGACCTTCAACAATATGGCCAACGAAGTGCAGTCCCTGGTTGCCTCACTGACCCAAGCCCAGACCGCGCTGATGAACGAGAAAGAGCGCGCCGAGGTAACACTGGCATCCATCGGCGACGCGGTCATTACCACCGACATGGAGGGCCGCATCGAAACCCTCAACGCCCTGGCGCAGCAACTCACGGGCTGGAGCTTCGAACAGGCCCATGGCAACAGCCTGGGCCTGGTGTTCGAGCTGCTGAACGACGCCATGGAAACCAGCGCCTTCGAGGCCGCCCCGCCCCTGTACCTGACCGAAACCGTGGTGCACGCCACCAACCAGATCCTGCTGCACCCCTCGGGCGAACGCTGCGCCATCGAGTACACGGCCGCCCCCATCCGCCAGGCCGACGGCGGCGTGGTGGGCTGCGTGCTGGTGTTCCGCGACGTCAGCGAAAAAAGCCAGTTGATCCAGGAAATCTCCTGGCAGATCGGCCACGACGTGCTGACCGGCCTGCACAACCGGCCGGCCATGCAGGAGCTGTTCAGCCTGGCCATTCTGCAAGCCCGCCACCACCGCAAACAGCTGGCCATCTGCCTGCTGGACCTGGACCACTTCCAGCCCATCAACGAGCGCTACGGCAGCAACTACGGCGACCGCCTGCTGCAGGCCGTGGCCAGCCGCCTGACCCAGTACGCTGGCGACGACCACGGCCTGGCCCGCCTGGGCGGTGACGAGTTCGTGCTGCTGCTGAAAGACCAGAACGACCAGGCCGAGGTGCTGCAACAGGTCGCCAAGGTGCAGGCCCTGCTGGCCGCCCCCTACGTGCTGGACGGCCACACCATCAACCTCACCTCCAGCATCGGCATCGCCATCTACCCGCAGGACGAAGCCCCGCTGGACACCAACCTCGACATCCTGCTGCGCCACGCCGACCAGGCCATGGTGCAGGCCAAGCAGACCGGGCGCAACCGCTTCCACGTGTTTGACGCCCAGCATGACCAGGAAGTCCACACCCACCACCAGCAGCGCACCCGCGTGCGCCAGGCCATGATGGACGGCGAACTGCGCCTGCACTACCAGCCCAAGGTGAACATGCGCAGCGGCCAGGTCTTCGGCATGGAGGCCCTGCTGCGCTGGCAGCACCCGGAAGACGGCCTGCTCGGCCCCTACCTCTTCCTGCCCCTGGTGGAGGACACCGACGTCATCATCGACATCGGCGAATGGGTGTTGCTGCACGCCCTGCAGCAAATGCAGCGCTGGGCAGCCCTTGGCCAGCGCTGGGTGGTCAGCGTGAACATCGCGGCCCGGCATTTCCAGCAGCCCGACTTTGTGGAGCGGCTGGCCAACATCCTGGCACGCGTGCCCGAGGTTTCGCCACAGATGCTGGAGCTTGAAATTCTGGAATCCGCCGCCCTGGAGGACGTGCAGCACATGCGCAATGTGATGGCCTCTTGCCAGAAGCTGGGCGTGCAGTTCGCGCTGGACGACTTCGGCACCGGCTACTCCTCACTGGCCTACCTGAAGCGCCTGCCCGCCAATACCCTGAAGATCGACCAGTCCTTTGTGCGCGACATGCTGGACGACCCGGACGACCTGACCCTGGTGGACGCCATCGTCGGTCTGGCCAAGGCCTTTGACCGGGGTGTGATCGCCGAGGGCGTGGAAACCATCGCCCACGGCCTTTTGCTGCTGCAACTGGGCTGCGACTGGGCCCAGGGCTATGGCATTGCCCGCCCCATGCCGGCCGAGGCCGTGGCCGGCTGGGCCAGCCGCTTCACGTCGCCCGAGGCCTGGCGCGTCTGGGGCGTAATGCCCTGGGCTCCAGCCGACTTCCCCCTGCTGCTGGCCGCGCACGACCACCAGGCCTGGGTGCAACAGATCGCCGACATCGCATCGACCGAAGGCCACACCGAGCAAACCGCCAGCTACCCGGAACGCTTCAGCAACTGGTACCTGCAACGCGGCCAGGCGGAATACGGCCACCAGAGCGAGTTTGCAGCCGTGGGAACCCATCTGCAGTCGCTGCGCAGCGCCGGCCTGGAAGTGCTGCGCCTGCAGATCACCGGCGCCAGCGCCGAAGCCAAGGCCCAGTTGCCCCGGCTGCAGCAGCTGCAGGCCAGCTTCGCCCAGCAGCTGGACGCGCTGCTGTCGGCCTGCGCCGAAACGGCCGGCCATCGGCCTGCCAAACCGCTACTCTTTTCATAGCCTCCTACGCAGGAAATACCTGCGCTAGAGCCACATTTAACTCACATTCTCCTGCAACCAGGCGCTGACCTGGGCCTGGTCGGTCAGGGTGCGCAGCGCCATGAAAGCCAGCTCCGCCTCGGGGTAGCGGCGGCGCAGAAAGTTCAGCCATTGCTTGAGCCGCCCCGCGCGCTGGCGCGGCTCCAACTGGCTGCACACCAGCTGCCAGAAAGCCATGATCTGTGGCCGTATATCGGTCCAGAGCACATGTGGCAGCGGGCTGTAAGAACCAGCCCCCGAATCAGCGCGGATGGCCCAGCCCAGGCCCGGGTCGGCCACCATGCCACGGCCTAGCATCAACGTGTCGCAGCCAGACTCGGCACGGCAGCGCCGGGCGTCTTCCACGGTCCATATCTCGCCATTGGCGACCACCGGAATCCGCACCGCGGCGCGGATGTCCTGGATGCGGTGCCAATAGGCCGGCGGGCGGTAGCCGTCGGCCTTGGTGCGCGCATGCACCACCAGCTCGTCGGCCCCGGCCTCTGCAATCGCCAGGGCACATTCCACGGCCCGGCTGTCGTCGTTGAAGCCCAGGCGCATCTTGGCCGATACCGGCTGCTCGGCCGGCACGGCACGCCGCACGGCAGCCACGATACGGGCCACCAGCTCGGGCTCGTCCAGCAGGGCCGCGCCGCCGCCGTGGCGGTTCACCACCTTGGCCGGGCAGCCAAAATTCAGGTCAATCCCCATGGTGCCCATGCCGGCCAGGCGCGCCGCGTTCTCGGCCAGGCAGGCGGGGTCGGAGCCCAGCAGCTGCGGGCGCACCGGCACGCCGGCCAGCGTGCGCCCGCCGTTCTGCAACTCAGGCACGTAGCGCACAAACACCCGCTCGGGCAGCAGCGTGCTGGTGATGCGGATGAACTCGGACACGCAGCGGTCCACCCCGCCCACCCGGGTCAGGATGTCACGCAGCACAAAGTCGAGCAGCCCCTCCATGGGCGCAAGGAGAAGTTGGCTCACCCCCAGGCTCCAGCGCTACGCGTCTTCCGCCAACCCCCTTGCAGGGGGCGATACCAGCGGCCCGGCAAAGCCGGTTCCGCGGTATCCCTGGAAAAAGCAGCCCGCCCCTTCATCACGCCTGGCTCAATCAGAACGTACCTACAAAGTCCTTCTTGCCGATTTCCACGCCGTTGTGGCGCAGGATGTCGTAGGCCGTGGTGGTGTGGAAGAAGAAGTGCGGCAGGGTGTAGTGCAGCAGGTAGGTATTGCCTTGCAGGGTCTTCTCGTTGGGCGTGCCGGGGCGCAGCACGATGGTGCGCTCGCTACCGGCATCGATGTCGGCAGCCGGCACGCTCTGGATGAAAGCCAGAGTCTTGGCGATGCGGGCCTGCAGGTCGGCGAAGCTGGTTTCGTTGTCTTCATAGGCCGGCACATCCACACCGGCCAGGCGGGCGGCAGCGCCCTTGGCGAAGTCGGCGGCGATCTGCACCTGGCGGGTCAGCGCGAACATGTCGGGGAACAGGCGCGCCTGCAGCAGGGCATTCGGGTCAATCTTTTTTTCGGTGGCGTGGACTTCGGCCTTACGCAGCACGCTGCTCAGACCACCCAGGATCTGGACGAACAGGGGAACGGAAGCTTGGTAGAGGGAGAGAGACATGGCAAATATCCAGTGAGGGTGAAAGAGGCGAGAGTCTACGGCCTTCCCCACTAGTTTGCTGGCCGGCCTGTGCCAATCACCCGCAGGCCGCCGGTATTCTGCGGCGCTACGGAAGTCATAGCTGGCAGCGCAGGTGCTATCTGCGCTGCTGGCCAATTTGATGCATCTATTCTTCCGCGTCCTCGTCGGTGCCGGGCGTATCGTCGTCTTCGTCGTTCTGTAAACGCGCGTCCAGACGCTCACGCAGCGCGCCGGCCTCCTGCATCCACTGCGCCACCGGCACCGGGTGGGCCAGGCGCCAGCTGGGCGGGTACAACGCGGCCAGATAGGGCGCGCTCTGGTTGCGGTCTTTCCAGACCATGGTGGCGCCGCAGGCCAGGCCCAGGGCCAGCACCAGCACCGCCATGGAGGTGCGCCGGTGCACGGCCACAATGCGCAACTGCAGGTACAGGCCGCCGGCCAGGGCCAGCACATAGGCCAGGCTGTGGTAGCGCGAGAACACATCCCAGCCAAAGGCAAAGCCCAGGTAGGTGCTGAGGTAAATCAGCACGTCCACCAGCACCATGCTGCCCAGCACGATGCGCACATGGCGCCAGAACTGCGGGTAGCCGGTAAACAGCTTGGTGGCCAGTGCCCACACGCCGGCCCACAGCACGGTCACGCCCAGCAGCACGCCGACCGAGAAGCCTAGCTTCTGCATGAACTGCGCGGACTCGGGCACGGCCAGCCAGACCTCGGCCCAGGTCAGGCCCAGCACCAGGGCCAGCAGCACCAGGGTGGCGACCAGGTTGTGCCAGTCAAAGCGCGGCAGCGCCACCTCCGGCGCCACCGGCTGCTCGGCCAGGCGCAGGCGCAGGCGCAATCGGCCCACGCCCAGCTCCTGGCCATGCAGCCAGTTGAACTGGGTGCCACGCGGGTAGTGCTTGCCGCCCTGCTGCACGCCGTTCACGGTGTCCAGCACGTGCACGGCCAAAGCGCCGGGCGCGGTGGCCTCGATGCGCACATGCTCGGGCGCCACATGCAGGTCGTCCAGCACCAGGTCGGTGTGCAGGGCGCGCCCCACCGTCACCGGCCATTGCAGCACCGGCAGGCGCTGCAGAATGTCGCCGCTGCGGTCCAGCACCTCCAGCAGGCCTAGCACGCTGTGCGTGGCCGCTGCCCCGGATATCGCGGGCATGGCGCCTGCGGCCATGGCTTGTTCTACGGTACTCATTGCGCACCCACCCATTTGAAAGCGTTCACGTAATAGCTCGCCAGGGCCAGGCCGTTGTCAAAGCCCACGCCATAGGCATCCATGCGGGCGCGCACGCCCTGGGTGGGCTGGTTCACCGAGGTCACCACCACCGACATGTCGTACAGGCCGCGCAGCTTGCGGAAGGCATTCATGCAAACCACCGCGCGCAGCGCCATGCCGCCCCGGTCGATGTAGCGCTCGGAGCATTCGGCCGCCGTTTTTTGCGCGTTGGACTGGGCCATGAAGCGCTCCGAGGCCATGCGCTCGCCAAACAGGGTGGCAAAGCGCAGCGGCCCCAGCTTGGGCGCGTCATACGCCTCGTGGTGCACCTTGATGAAGCCGGTGGTGATCTGGCCGGCAAACAGCTGGCTGTCCAGCTGGCAGTCTGTCACCTCCACTGAAAAGGATTTGAGGCTGGCATCGCTGGCGCGGCCCCAGCAGCGGGCCATGGCGTCGTCGGGCACCGGCACGCTATAGCCCTGGTAGGTCTGTGCCTTGAAGGGCGTGGCCATGAAGCGCTTGGCCATCGCGTCCTGGTGCAGCAGCAGCTGGCGCGTGACTTCGGCCTGCGCCGTCTTGGTGATGGGCGGCAACGTGGCCGCGCGCGCCACCAGCGCCTGGGCGAACTCGGCCGGCACCAGGAAGCTGACCAGCTCGCCGTCCAGCCGCTTGGACACGTTCACGCCTATCACCTCGCCGGCCTCGTCCAGCACCGGGCCGCCGCTCATGCCGGGGTTGATGGCGCCGCCGAAAAATATGCGCGGGTAGAAGCTGCGCTGCACCGTGCCGTTGTAGGTGCCTTCGGTCACCGCAAAGCCTATGTCCAGCGGGTTGCCCAGCGAATACAGATGCTCGCCACGCTCCAGTGGGCGGTCGGCGGGGCGAAAGTCCAGCGCCGGCCGCTCGCCCGCCGAGTCGCGCACGCGCAGCAGAGCCAGGTCGTGCAGCACGTCGAAGGCAAGCAGGTCCACCTCGGCCTGCTTGCCGTCTACCGACACCATCACACCGCGGTAGCGCTCGGGCTCCAGCGCCAGCTGGCTGGCGACGTGGAAGTTGGTCATCACCAGACCATCGACCGACACAAAAAAGCCCGAGCCCACGCTGGACTGGGTGTTCGTATCGCGCACCAGGGTGCGTATCTGCACCAGCTTTTCACGCGCGCTCTGGTAGGCGCGCTGGGCGTCGCGCGACACGGCATCCGGGTGGGCGGGCACTGGCGGGGCCGCTGGTGCCTGGGCAAAGGCCGCATGGCCGCCCAGCGCAGCGCAGCACAGGGCCAGTCGGCGGAGAAAGGGGTGGAAGAAGGTCATCGGTTCATTCTAGGGGGCGGTACGCACGGGCTTGCCGCGCCAACGCTACCGAATACATAGCATCCAGCGCATGTTTTGCCTGCGCCACAGCCTGTTTTGACCTGAATTTTGAAACTATGTAAATTCCCGTCTCGCGGCACCCGCCGGCCTACAGCAGCAGAGGGTCTTACCACGCGCTGCGCCCAGGGCGGTGCTAGACTGGTTTTACCCCGCCGCCCACAGCTATTCCAACAGGAGACCAACACCATGGGTTCACGCCGTTACTTTCCCCAGACTCTGTTTGTAGCCACAGCCCTGGTGCTGGGCATCGCAGGTTGCAGCACCATGCAACCCTCTACCAAGGTCGCGCTGACCGGCAACATGTCCAGCGCCAACGAGGTGCCACCCAACACCTCACCCGGCACCGGCAAGGCCGAGGCCTGGCTGGACAAAAGCACCAATGTGCTGAGCTGGAAGATCAGCTTCTCCGGCCTGACCGGCCCGGCCACCGCCGCCCACTTCCACGGCCCCGCCGCTGCGGGCGCCAATGCCGGCGTGGTCATCCCCTTTAGCAGCAGCACCAGCCCGCTGGAAGGCCAGGCCACCCTGACCCCCGCCCAAGCCGCCGACCTGCTGGCCGGCAAGTGGTACGCCAATGTGCACACCGCCACCAACAAGGGCGGCGAAATCCGCGGCCAGATGCTGCCCAAGATGTAAGCCGACGCAGCTTTAGTTCGCTACAAAATCCATAGCTCCTGGCGCAGGCAGTACCTGCGCCAGGGGCTATTTTCTTTTGCGGCCTGGCATTCAGCAATATCGTTCAATACTGCCAGCGCCCCGCGGCAGACACTGCACGCACTTGTTCCACCCGGGAGTGCCATGCTGTCGATACTGCTGCCCATGTTTCTGTTTTCCCTGGCCGGCGCCATCTCGCCCGGGCCGGTGAATGTGATCGCCGCCCACCTGGGCGCGCACCGGGGCTTTGTGCGCGCCCTGCCGCATGTGCTGGGCGCCAGCCTCAGCTATGTGGCCATCGTCTGGCTGGTGGGCAGCGGCCTGGGCGGCGTGCTACAGGCCTACCCGGCGCTGGCCCAAGGGCTGCAATACCTGGGCGCGGCCTACCTGCTGTACCTGTCAGCCCGCATTGCCAGTGCAGCCCCCAGCAGTGCCGAAGCCCCCACGGCCGCACGCCACAGCGCCTGGCTGCAAGGCGTGCTGTCGCAAAGCCTGAACCCCAAGGCCTGGCTGGTGGCGCTTGCAGGCGTGGGCCTGTTTGTCAGCGCGGGGCCCGACACGTCGACGCTGCTGCACATCTTCTGCGCCGTGTCAGGGGCCGTGTGCTGCGTTTCGGTGGCGGCATGGGCGGCACTGGGCACCGTGCTGCGCCGCTGGCTGGCGCCCGCGCGCCACCAGTTGCTGTTTAATCGCACCATGGCCTTGATGCTGGTTGCCGCCGTGGCAGCCATGCTGGCCTAGACCCTGAAAGGTAGGCTTATGCAACAGTTGCGCCGCAGCGCGCTGCTGCCCCATGTGGAAATGCGCCGCGTCACGCAGGGCAGCACCTGCTACGACACCCATTCGCACGATGAATTCTCCTTTGGCGTGGTGGACGCCGGCCACGCAACCTACCGCAACCACCGGCACCAGGCTGCCATCCACCAGGGCATGGCGGTGTTCTTCAACCCCGGCGACGCCCATGCCTGCAACCCACGCCCCGGCCAGCCCTGGTCGTACCGCATGCTGTTCGTAGACACGGCCTGGGTTACCCGCCTGCAGGCCGAAAATGCTTGGCATGGCGGCGGCGACTACACCCCGTTTGCGCTGGCGCACAGCGACTCTGCCCGGCTGTACCAGCAGTTTGACGCGCTATTCCACACCCTGGAGCATGGCGACAGCACCCTCGCCGCCGACGAAGCGCTGCAGGGCTTTCTGCTCACCCATTGCTTTGGCCACCCGCGCCAGGCACAGCCCGCGGCCCGGCCCACCGGCGCGCTGCGGCGCACGCGCGACTGCATACTCGACCAGCTGGCCGACAACCTTACGTTGGACGACCTGGCCCACACCGCCGGCCTCAGCCGCTACCACTTGCTGCGCAGCTTCAAACAGGCCTACGGCCAAACGCCGCACGCCTTCCAACTGGACCAGCGCATCAACCAGGGCAAGCAGCTGCTCAAACGCGGCGGCAGCCTGGCCGACGTGGCCCACAGCCTGGGCTTTGCCGACCAAAGCCACTTCCAGCGGCACTTCAAAAGACGCCACGCCGTGACGCCCCGGGTCTACCAGCAGTCGCTGGAATACCCCGCCTGACTACCCGCCCAGCCCATAAAAAATACCCGCCATCAAACATTTTTTGATGGCGGGCATGGTGCAAAAACCTATATAAAGCAATTGTTTAGGCCTTTACCAGGGACTTCTGCCTGCTGTAGGTTTGCAGGCTGGGGGCCACATAAGAGCATTGTGGTTGTCCCCCGAATACACATCCCTGTTTGCGCAGGCATTCAAAACGTAACCACCGTCTTTCCAGGACCATGGCCCAACTTGCTGCGCTCGATGGCAGCACCGAGGTCGGCCAATTCAGCGATCTCCGAGACACGCACGAGTAATTGGCCGCCTGCGACCAAGCCCGCAATCTCGGCCAGTCGCCGCGCGTCCGCCTGCATCTGAAACCACTTACCGCGCTTGCCCTGAGGAGTCTGGCCCATGATTTCCGGTGCCGCCGTGCTGACAATTTGGCCGCCTTCGGCCAGCACTTGCCAAGACTTCACCAAGGTATCGCCGCCGACCAGATCAAGTACCAGGTCCACCTTGCCACAGTGTTCCCAAAAGTTTGCCGTACGGTAGTCGATGACCTGGTCCGCGCCCAAGCCTTGCAGGTAACCCGCATTCACGCCTTGCGCGGTCGCTACCACGCGCGCGCCTGCCTGCCGTGCAAACTGGACTGCGAAGCTGCCAACGCCGCCAGCTGCGCCGTGGATCAAGACGGTCTGGCCTCGCTTGAGTTCGCCTGCGTCGAACAGCGCCTGCCAAGCGGTGAGCGCTGCGACGGGAATCGCAGCGGCCTGGACGTCATCCAAGGCTGCAGGCGTGTGGGCAAGCTTGGAGGCTGCAACCACGACATAGTCGGCATACGCGCCCAAGCCGGACAGTGGCCCCATCACGCGCTCTCCCACCGCGAAATCAACCACGCCTGGCCCCACGCCGGCGACCACACCGGCCAATTCAATGCCCAGCGTCGCGGGAAGGGGCAGTGGGAAGGCGTCGCGCACCAGGCCGTCGCGTATTTTCCAGTCCAGCGCATTGACCCCGGCCGCACGCACATGCACCAGGACTTCGCCTGCAGCAGCAACAGGCCGCTCAACGAGCTCCAGCGTGGCCATATCGGCGCCGCCATAGGCATGGATACGCACAGCGCGATTGCTGGAAGCATTGAGCGTGGGGTAGTCGGTGTAACCCTCTGGGCCTGCTGAATAGAAAGTCTCGCGTTGTGGCTGGTTCAATGGCGCCCCCAACTGGAAGCGCTGAACGAGGTCAGGGTTCGCCAGATACAGTGAACCGAAGACCGCTGCCTCTGCGCGCTGCTCCTGTACCAATGCTTCAGCTTTTGCTTGCGTCAGCCCGCCGCCTATGAGCAAGGCACCCTTGAACAGCGGACGCAGCATGCTGCTGTAGTCGAATTCGACTTTGGCTTGTACCGCGAGATGCAGATATGCCAGGTTCAGCGGCGCGATCTGCTCGACTAGATAACGGTAAGTCTCTTGCGGTGCGGCATCTTTCACGTCATTGAAGTTCATCTCAGGCGAAATCTTGATGCCGACCCGGTCGCTACCAGCCTCGGCTGACATGGCCGCGAGCACCTCCATGATGAAGCGCACACGATTCTCCAGCGATCCGCCGTAGCGGTCGCTGCGCCGGTTGGTTTCGGACGACAGGAACTGTTCTGGCAAGTAGCCTGAAGCGGCATGCAGTTCCACGCCGTCGAAGCCGGCTTCCAGAGCGCGCCGGGTGGCCAGGCGGAATTCGTCGATCACGCCGGCAATGTCTGTCGTGCTTAGCGCGCGCGGTGTCACCATTTCCTGCGGGCCGGTGGCCGTAAATACAGTTCCCTTGGGTTGAATGGCCGAAGGTGCAACTGGCACTGCATGGCCTGGCAGCATGCTGGGGTGGGAAATCCGCCCCGTGTGCATCAGTTGCAGGAAGATGGTGCCGCCCTTGGCGTGCACAGCATCTGTCACGGCCTTCCACGCCTGGACCTGCGCATCGGAATAGATGCCCGGCGTGCGAACGTAGCCCTTGCCCATTGCGGATGGGAATGTGCCTTCCGTGATGATCAGCCCGGCATCGGCGCGTTGGCCGTAATACTGAACTGCAGAGTCGGACGGTACGCCGGTTGCGTCATCGGCGCGTGAACGCGTCATGGGGGCCATCACCAGGCGGTTGCGCAGGGTATGGCGGCCGATTTTGGTGGGAGTGAAGAGCTGATTCATGTCAATTTCCTTGGTGGGTTGGTGTGGGATCGATAGTAGATTGATCCACTCACAAGATAAATAGTCATAATTGAAATCTGTGATCCATACATGGAACAATGAATATGGAAATGCTCACCTACATGCGGCAATTCGTCGAAGTCGCCAAGGTCAAAAGCTTTCGTGCGGCGGCACTCACGCTGGACATGCCCATCTCGACGCTCTCGCGCCATATTTCTGATTTGGAGAAAACCATTGGGCTGCGTCTGCTAAACCGCTCCACGCGCCGCGTGGAGTTGACGGATGCGGGTGAGGTGTACTTCCTGCGCTGCCAAAGCATCGTGGCTGAAGCCATGATTGCGCATGAGGCCTTGCGTGATGTCGCGCATAGACCCACGGGGACTTTGCGGGTCTCCATGCCGGTCGATCTGGCCATCGGCCATTTCGGCCCCATCCTGCGCGACTTCAGCAAGGCCTATCCCTTGATCGACTTTGACCTGGACCTGACCCCACGCCGTATCGACTTGCAAACCGAAGCATTCGATCTCGCTATCCGCATCGGCCCCCTGCCATTGACATCCGCGACCTTGATCGCGCAACCGATTGTGGAACTGCCCCGCTATCTGTACGCCTCGCCGCTGTACTTGAAAAGCGCCCCCCCACTCCAGCACGCGAAAGACCTGGCGCATCACATGTTTTGCACGGTTCCCTCCAGTTCGCAACAGGGTGACTTAAAGGTCTTCTACCGCGGCAACGAAACCGTCGAAACCAAGGTCCCCACGCGCTTCACCGTCAATAGCGTCGGTATGTCGCGCGTGCTAGCCACACTGGGCATGGGAATAGCGGTCATGCATGCGGAACTCGTACGCGAGGAGGTTGCCTTGGGTCGGCTGCGCCGGGTGCTTCCAGAATGGAGCATGGCGCCGTTGCAGGTACACGTGATCACTGCCACACGCTTGCTACCGGCCAGGGCCAGGTTGTTCATTGAATTTCTGAAAGAAAGGATGGCAAAGCCCTTGTGACTCTTCAGTTTGGCCAACCTTGCCTGGGCACAGAGCCCATGTTGCGGGCACTGACGCCCAACGTCAGCCCCATTCGGTGCCCACGCCACGGTGAAATAAAAAAAGGGCCCGCGTGGGGCCCTTTTGCTATGTATTCAGTAGCTGCCTGCGCAGGTACTACCTGCGCTACAGACTACTTTTACTTACTAAATCAGCGGTTCCAGCGGCCGTCGCCATCCCAATCGCGGTGGTGCCCATGGTGGCGACCCCAGCCGGGGTAGACCACTTGCGGCTGGTAGTACACCGGCGCGGGGCGTACATACACCGGCTGCGGCTGGTAGTACACAGGCGCTGGCCGCACGTAAACGGGTGGCGGTGGTTGGTAGTACACCGGGGCAGGCTGGTAGTACACGGGTGCTGGCTGCACATACACAGGGGCATTACCCACCACCATGGAGGCACCAGGGGCGCCTATGCCAACACTCCAGGACACATCGCTACGCGCCTGGGCCACGCTGGCGGCTCCCAAAGCGGCAACAGTCAACACAGCGGCAAAAATCGAACGGTGGAACTTCATACAGATCTCCTTGTTGCAAGTCCTGGGGTTTAGGCCCCGTACATAGACAACGCAGTAGACCGCAACCGGTGGACACAGCCGCCAAGAAAAGGGTTGCCAAACGTAACCACGCCCCTGGACGCCTAGAATTGGAGCATGAGCGCACCCACCCCCTCCCCCGCATCCGCCACAGCAGCGACCGAGCCCACCAAGCCCAGCAACTTTTTGCGACAAATCATCGAGTCCGACCTGGCCGCTGGCACCTACGCCACCCGCCGTTGGGCCGGTAGCCCGGGCGATGGCGCCCACCACGCCGCAGGCCAGCCCGACCCGGCCAAGATCCGCACCCGCTTCCCGCCCGAACCCAACGGCTACCTGCACATAGGCCACGCCAAAAGCATCTGCCTGAACTTCGGCCTGGCGCGCGACTACGGCGGCGTGTGCCACCTGCGCTTTGACGACACCAACCCCGAAAAAGAAGACACCGAATACGTCAACAGCATCATCGACTCGGTCAAATGGCTGGGCTATGACTGGAACGGCAGCGCCGATGCCGCCCCCTACCAGGCCAGCGACTACTTCGACTTCATGTACCGCGCCGCCGAATACCTGGTGCAAGCCGGCCACGCCTACGTGGACGAACAAACCGTAGAGCAAATCAGGATCAATCGCGGCGACTTCAGCAAGCCCGGCGTGGACAGCCCCTTCCGCACCCGCACGCCCGAAGAGAACCTGGCCCGCTTCCGCGAAATGCGCGACGGCAAGCACGAAGATGGATCGATGGTGTTGCGCGCCAAGATCGACATGGCCAGCCCCAACATCAATATGCGCGACCCGGCCATCTACCGCATACGCCGCGCCACCCACCACCACACCGGCGACACCTGGTGCATCTACCCGATGTACACCTTCGCCCACCCCATCGAAGACGCGCTGGAGCAAATCACCCACAGCATCTGCACGCTGGAATTTGAAGACCAGCGCCCCTTCTACGACTGGCTCATGGCCCGCCTGTGCGACGGTGGCCTGCTGGCCAGCCCGCCGCCCAAGCAGTACGAGTTCGCCCGCCTGAACCTCACCTACGTCATCACCAGCAAACGCAAGCTCGCCCAGCTGGTGTACGACCACAAGGTCAGCGGCTGGGACGACCCCCGCATGCCCACCATCGTCGGCCTGCGCCGCCGTGGCTACACCCCTGAAAGCATGCAGCTCTTCGCCGAACGCATTGGCGTCACCAAGAGCGACAGCTGGATCGACTACAGCACCTTAGAGGGCTGCCTGCGCGAAGACCTGGAAACCAAGGCCCACCGTGGCATGGCCGTGCTCAACCCCGTCAAGCTAGTGCTCACCAACTGGGATGAGGTGATGGGCGCCGGCCACCTGGAACCCTGCATACTGCCCGCCCTGCCCCACGTGGTCGAAGGCACCCAGCCCCCGCCACCCCGCCTGTTCACCATTGGCAAAGAAGTGTGGATAGAGCGCGAAGACTTTGAAGAAGTGCCGCCCAAGGGCTACAAGCGCCTGTTCCCGGGTAACAAGGTGCGCCTCAAAGGCGGCTACGTGATCGAGTGCACCGGCTGCGTCAAAGACGACGCAGGTGTCATCACCGAAGTGCAAGCCACCGTGGTGCCCGACACCAAGAGCGGCACCCCCGGCGCAGACAGCGTCAAGGTCAAAGCCGCCATCACCTGGGTCGGCGTAGCCAACGGCGTCAGCGCCGAAGTCCGCCTGTACGACCGCCTGTTCAGCGACGCCCAGCCCGACGCCGGCGGCAAAGACTTCATCGAGAGCCTGAACCCCAACAGCCTGAAAGTCATCACCGCCATCGTCGAGCCCTCACTCGCCAACGCCCAACCTGACCAGAAGTTCCAGTTCGAACGCCACGGCTACTTCGTCGCCGACCGCGTGGACCATGTGGTGGGGCTGAAGCCGGTGTTTAACTTGGCTGTGGGGTTGAAGGATAGTTGGGGGAAGTGATGGCCTCCCGCGCCCCCAAGCCCAAGCAACCCACCATCGTGGTGATTGCTGGGCCCAATGGCGCGGGCAAATCCACCGCAGCGCCCGACCTGCGGGCGCAACTGCCACCCAATACCTTCAGGCAACTCGCTTGATACGAATCTGTACGTTCGACACCGTGACGCCATCGGGCCGAACCAGCGGCAGCTCTTTCACCTCCAAGTACTTCAACGAACGCACCAGCTCACTGAGCTTTTTGAACCCATAGTTTCGGGCGTCAAACGCCGGGTTGATCTTGCCAATATGGCTGCCAACGCCGCCGAGTGCCGCCCAGCCGTCTTCACGTGCATTTGCGTCAATGGCAGCAATGATCAACGGCTGTAGTTTGCGCACATCCGCCACCGCAACAGGCTCAAGCTTGGACGCATCCTTCTCGGGCACAGGCGTTGCCCTCAAGATTTCGGTATAAATGAACTTGTCACACGCGGCCACAAAGGGCTCCGGCGTTTTACGTTCGCCAAAGCCATAAACCACCAACCCTGCCTCGCGGATGCGGGTGGCCAGGCGGGTGAAGTCGCTGTCGCTGCTGACCAGGCAAAAGCCATCCACGCTGCTGGCATGCAACACGTCCATGGCGTCGATGATCAATGCGGAGTCGGTGGCGTTTTTACCGCTGGTGTAGCTGAACTGCTGTATCGGCTGAATGGCCATGGTGTGCAGCACGTCTTTCCAGCCCTTGAGATTGGTGGTGGTCCAGTCGCCATAGGCGCGCTTGATGGTGGCCGTGCCGTAGCGCGACACCTCGGCCAGCAGTTCCTGGATAACGGATGCCTGTGCGTTGTCGGCGTCAATCAAGACGGCGAGCTTTTGGTTGTTATTGGTGGCCATGGTGCTCTCCCTGTACTTTCGGCATCCTACCGAGGAGTAAAGACGGCACGCATCTCTTGTGGTGGAAACGTCATATTTAATAGCTACGTGTGCAGCTAGCATCTACTCCGGCGGCCTATTTGATTGATGAACGAGCCATGCGAAAGCAACCACCGCTGGCAGCGCTATAGTGACGCATTACCCCCTTGCGAATGGAGCCCGCCATGACCACCGCCGCCGAAGCCCTGAGTGCCCAAGCCGCCCAGCTGCCACCCGCAGAACGGATGGAAGTGGTGGAGCGCATTCTCGATAGCCTGGACCAGCCCGATGCAGCGCTAGACGCACTGTGGGCCCAAGAGGCCGACGACCGGCTGGCAGCATACCGGCGCGGGGAAATCAAGGCAGTGGCCTTGTCGGATGTGATCGCCAAATACCAAGTTGCCCGCAAGCACGCATGAGCATCCGCTTGCTGGCACCGGCCCAGGCTGAACTGGACGAGGCCATCACCTGGTACGCAGAGCAGGCCCCGGGCCTGGGTGAGGCCTTCCTGATTGAAACGCTCAAGACGCTCCAGCTCATAGAGCAGTTTCCGCAGGCTTGGCACCCGCTAACACCCCAAATTCGCCGCTGCCGCTTACGCCGCTTTCCTTACAGCGTGGTCTATACCCAGGATGCTGCAGACATTCTGGTACTGGCAATAGCCCACCAGCACCGCAAGCCCGGGTATTGGCGCAACAGGCTGAACTAGCCCCAGCATTTGCTGCGCTTTGGGCGGCTTTTACGCATGGCCTCCAATTACTGTAGATTCCCGCACAATGCCCCGCAAACACCACCACGTCTACGTCATCGAACTCTCCAAAGACGTGCTGCTGGAGCCGCGCTTTCGCAGGGGTAACCCGGGCTATGTGGAGGGCAAGCCCTGCGTGTATGTGGGCATGACGGGGCTGGACCCGGATGTGCGTTTTGACAAGCACAAGGCCGGCATCCAGGCCAACCGCTATGTGCAACAGTACGGCCTGCGCCTGCTGCCGGACCTGTACGAGGGCTTCAACCCCATGGCCTACAAGGATGCGGTAGACAAGGAGATCGAGGTGGGCATCGACCTGCGCTCGGCGGGCTTTGGGGTGTGGCAGGCCTGAGCAGCCGTAGCGCTCATTGCTATATTTTCAATAGCAATAAGCGCAAGTTTTATCTGCGCCAGCGGTATATTTGACCTATGCGCCACCCCAGGGGGGAGGGGGGGTGAATACGCCATCATGCAGATTGCCAAGCATGGCGAGTTGCACCCCCTCAAGGCGATGCCTCAGCGCTGGATTTTGGTGCGCAGCTTTGCCTGGCTAGAGAAGAACAGGCGGTTCTGGACGAACTGCGAATTGCATATCAACACCCGTCTTCAGTTCATTCATCTCGCATTCTTGGCTCTGATCCTCAGGACACCTTGAACACGTTCTTAGCGCAAGGCCAGCGCAGTATGCTCGTCGCCTAGCTTGAACACACTGACCACACTGGCCAAATTGGCGGCTTGATGCTGCATCGCATCAGCAGCAGCGGCGGATTCCTCGACAAGGGCGGCGTTTTGCTGGGTGTTGTTGTCCATTTGGGTGACCGCCTGGTTGATCTGGTCGATGCCCATGGTCTGGTCTTGGCTGGCGGCCATGATGTCGGCCATCACGCCGGTCACCTGTTTCACGCTGTCGACGATTTCGCGCATGGTCACGCCCGCCTGGTCGACCAGCTTGGTACCGGTATCGATCTTTTGCACCGAGTCACCAATCAGCATCTTGATCTCTTTGGCTGCCTGGGCCGACCGGCCCGCCAGCGAGCGCACTTCAGACGCCACCACGGCAAAGCCTCGGCCCTGCTCGCCGGCCCGTGCGGCCTCCACAGCCGCATTCAGCGCCAGGATATTGGTCTGGAATGCAATGCCATCGATCACGCCGATGATGTCCACGATCTTGTTCGACGACTGGTTGATCGAACCCATGGTGTCCACTACCTGCGTCACCACCTCGCCACCCTTGACAGCCACCGCTGAGGCATTGGCCGCCATCTTGTTGGCCAGCTGTGCGTTCTGCGCGTTTTGTTTCACGGTATTGGTCATGTCTTCCATCGAAGCTGCAGTTTCCTCCAACGAGCTGGCCTGCGATTCCGTACGGTTGGACAAATCCATATTGCCGCTGGCGATTTCGTTCGACGCGCTGGCGATGGTGTCGATGCTGACGCGCACCTGTTTCAGGATGCCCTGCAACCGCTCAATAAAGGTGTTGAAGCTGTCCGACACCGCATTGAATTCGCTGCTCTTGCCGCGTGGCAGGCGCATGGTCAGGTCGGCCTCGCCCTCGGCAATGCCGCGCAACGCCTCGCCCACCCGTGCCAACGGATTCAGCACCACGAGGCTGAGTATGTACGACAGCGCCAACACAATGACTATGTCCAGCACCACGATCTGCAAGATGCCCCAGGTCAGTTCAGCGCGCAAGGTGTTCTTGATTTCTTCATAAGATACAAACACGGTTAACTCGCCCACAGGGTTGGTCTTGCCGCTATCCAGATACACCAGTTTCACGCTTTTGCTGGTGTCGGCCTGGGGTGCCGAGTTGCTAGCCACAATCTTCCCATCTGCACTACGCGCACTGCCACTGAGCACCTTGTCACCACTCCGGATGAGGATGCCTTCGATAAAAGGGGCCGACATTTCGGCGGCCAGATTTTGTTCGATCTGCGCCTTGTCGAAGTTCCACAGCGTGGTGGGCAGGCTGGCTGACATGCGCACCAGCGCGGCATCGATCTGCCGGTCCATCGATGCCTCCAACTGACCCTTGGCGCGGAAATAGTTGACGGCACCGAAAGCCAGCAACAGGCATGAGACGATCAGCACAAACAGTGCGTTCAGACGAAAGCGTACGCTGGAAGTATTCATGCTGTCACTCTGGTAGTGAAATCAAAACGGGACGTTTCTGAAACACACAAGCCGGTGCACCTTTGAGGGGGTGGCACCGGCAATGGAACGGTCAAAACAACGTGGCGTTATTTGTACTTGGCAACGATTTTGTCGTACTCGCCGGAGGCTTTGATCTTCTTCAATCCGTCGTTCACGCTTTCGATGAATTTGGCACTGCCAGGCGCTTTTTTGCCGGCGATTACAAACAGCGGCGACACACCTTCGGCCTTATCGACGGTGGCAAACTCGCCCTCCTTGCCGGGGAACATTTTTTTAATCAACGCCCAGCCAACCAACTCGTCGGTGATGAATGCATCTATACGGCCAGCGGCCAGCTTTTGCACGTTTTGGTCGTCCTTGGTCACCATCTCCACCGGCACACCGGCTTTCTTGAAGCTCTCCTCGTACCAGTAGCCGGTGACACCACCGAATTTGTAGGGCTTGAAGTCGGCGTAGGTTTTCCAGTCCAGATTGGCCGGAACCTTGCCGCCCTTCTTGATGAAAATCTTGTTCGTGGCGTTGATTACCGGATCGGAGAACAGGTAAATGGCTTCACGCTCTGGGGTTTTGAACCACGGTACGGTGGCGGTTACTTCGCCAGCCTCGGCCATGGCGGTAGCTCGCGCCCAGGGCACCACATCGTACTGCACCGTACCGCCATTTTTCTTGAGAGATGCATCCAGAATTTCAGTGAAGATGCCGGTGACTTTTTCGCCACCGGTGATGGTGTATGGCGCATAGTTGTCGGTCACCACTTTGAATGTTTGGGCATGAACACCGGCCGCCATCAATACTGCACAGAGAGCTACGGAGAAAGTTTTCATTCGAATTCCCATTTCATGAAAATAGTAACAATGCGAAGCGCCGGGTCAGTGTAGGTTTTTTTAGCGTCCCGAATAGGCCAAAGTCGACGTAAATGAGCTTGATATAGCACAACGAACCTCGAGTTCGGATCCTTTCCAACTCAGCCCGCCTCAAAATCAATAAACCTGCGCTCCACCTTGGTGGCCACCAGCTTCACCCGCTGCTGTTCACCCAACCGCAGTGCGTTAGCGCCGCGCAGCAGCTTGCGCATCTGCCGCTCCCCCTTTTGCGCCGCGTCTTCCTAGCGGGTGCAGTGCGTGACCAGCTCGGCATTCGAATACGGCTGCGGCTGGGTGGGCCAGCGCAACCTTGAGCAGGCGCGCAGTGGGTCGGCCCGGTGGTGCTTGGCCAGGAAATTTTCCAGCGTATTCGAATCGGCGAATCGGATTCACCAGGCAAGACCTCGCCATATTCATTGGCCACGCAACGCGGCGCAGGGATGCAACGCCCCGGCCAGCCAGATAGCACGCTGTGCAGTTGTTGGTGGCAGTCATCACTTCTTCAATCAGTTGGCGCGCGCAATTGAGCATCCAAGCCGGACACGGCAGCGGCTGCACCTCCACTTCGGCGCAAAGCGGCTGGCTTGTAAGATCTCGGCCTTTGCCTGCCTGCATACGGAGATCACATGAACAAAGCCCCCCACAAACCCTTCGTGATCGGCGTTGCAGGCGGCAGTGGCAGCGGCAAGTCCACGGTGACGCGCCAGGTGCTGGCCTCCATCGGCCCGGAGATGACGGCGGTGCTGATGCAGGACGATTACTACTGCGACCAGACGCATATGTCGCCCGAGGACCGGCGCAAGACCAACTACGACCACCCGGACGCATTCGACTGGCCGCTGATGGTGCAGCATGTGCAGGCCCTGCGCCGCGGCGAGGCCATCGAGCGCCCCACCTACGACTTCACCCAGGACAACCGCGCCAGCAAAACCATCACCGTGCAGCCCGCGCCGGTGATCGTGATCGAAGGCCTGTTTGCGCTGTTTGACGCGGACCTGCGCAAGATGATGTCGCTGAAGATTTTTGTCGATACCGCCGCCGATGTGCGCTTCATCCGCCGCTTGCAACGCGACATGGCCGAGCGCGGGCGCAGCGCCGAGAGCGTGATCAACCAGTACCTAGAAACCGTGCGCCCCATGCACAAGCAGTTCATTGAGCCGACCAAGCGCCGCGCCGATGTGATCCTGCCGCACGGCGCCAACGGGCCGGCGGTGGACATCATTACTACCAAGGTGGTGAGCCTGATCCGCGACCTGGAACGCGGATCAGGAATCTAACCCGCTACACTTTTCGCAGCTGCTTGCGCATATTCTACCTGCGCCGGCGGCACATTCAATGGATGAAAAACATAGCTCAGACGGACCACCAACACCGTCCGTCCTGAGCTTGTCGAAGGGCTCCATTGGCAGGCCCTTCGACAAGCTCAGGGCGAACGGGGGCTTTGATGTGCGAGGTTGCAATCTAAGGCATGTACCTCGCTAACCAGGCACATTCAAGCCACAAACTCCACCGCGGCACACACGGCCGCCACCTGGGCGGCAATGCAGTGCTCGGGCGTGGCGCGGGGACTGTCGGGGTAGACCTCGGTGGTGGTGGTGTAGCGGGCACCGCTGATGCCTGCGCACAGGCCCAGGGCTTCCATCGCGTAGTGGATCACGCCGTGGGCCACAAGAGGTGAACCGATGATGCCGCCCTGCTCGTCGGCCGGGGCGATGTGGGTCACCTGCTCCACGGCTTCGATGATGGCCTGCTGGAACGCAGGCTGGGGGTTGGCCGTGTCGTCCACCAGATAAAAGCCGTCGGGGATGCCGTGGGCCTCGAAGGGTTTGCCGTCGCGCGCGGCCACGGCGGGCAGATATTCAGAGCCGTCGCTGTCGGTGGTTTCGTGCAGGTCGATATGGGCCGCAAACTGGCCGCGCAGCGGCGCCACCAGGCGCATCAGGGCGGCGGACTCTTGCGACGGACTGTCCGCCCGGAACGAGCGGTTGGGGTCGATGGCGTCGAAGTTCCAGCGCTGGATACGCTCGTAGGCCCAAGGGCTGACGCAGGGTACGACCAGCAGGTTCACCTGGCCGGCATAGCTTTCGGCATGCGCGTCCACAAAGCGCAGCGCACCCAAGACACCGCTGGTTTCATAACCATGCACGCCGCCGGTGACCAGCACGCTGGGCAAGGCGTTGTTCCAGTTACGGCTGCGTATGGCCTGCAGCGCAAAGCGCTCGTCGCCATACACGACTTCGGCATAGCCCTCCACGTCGAAGCGGTTGCGCAGGCGGTCCACTGCCGCCAGCACATCGTCGGCATAGCTGCGCTGGCGCACCTGGCGTGCGCGCCACTGGGCGAGTTCGGCAACGCCCCAGGCTTGGCCGGGGGTGCCTATGGGGTAGAAATGGGGGGTACTCATGGGGCCTTGGCTAAAGAAAATGACGGGGCATTATCGGGGTCGCCATGCCCGTCGATCCGCAAGCTTTGCAGCCCTTGCAATCCAGGGCCTGCGCCACCAATTAAATGGAATGAGCGAATCTCTGCACATCGTCTGCCCCCATTGCCACACCACCAACCGCGTGCGCGCCGACCAGCTCGGCAGCGCCCCGGATTGCGGAAGCTGCAAAGCCCCGCTGTTCACCGGCAAGCCGGTGGACCTGGATGTGGCCGCGTTTGACAAACATCTGCAACGCAACCAGATCCCGCTACTGGTGGACTTCTGGGCGCCGTGGTGCGGCCCGTGCCGGCAGATGGCGCCAGCCTACGTGCAGGCCGCCGGCCAGCTGGAGCCGCGCATCCGCGTGGCCAAGGTAGACACGGAGGCGCACCAGGCCTTGGGTGCGCGCTACCAGATCCGCAGCATCCCGACCCTGGCACTGTTTGTCGGCGGCCGCGAGGTGGCCCGCCAGGCCGGCGCCATGGGTGCGGCCGACATCGTGCGCTGGGTGCAGCAGCACAGCCCGCGCTGAAGCGCCCAGCTTTAAATACACCAAATTGCATTTGCCCGCAGCGGCACCGATATTCCACGGCTGGTACCGTCCACTTCCCTTTCACCCATCCAACCATTTACACCCACTCAGGTTCAACACCATGCTATTCAACCCACTGAAACTCGGCTCCCTCACCCTGCCCAACCGCATCTTGCTGGCCCCGCTGACGCGCACCCGCGCCGACGCCGGGCACCTGCCCAACGACCTGATGACGGAGTACTACAGCCAGCGCGCCACCGGCGGCCTGCTGATCACCGAATGCACGATGGTGGCGCCCGGCACCTCGGCCTTCATCAACGAGCCCGGCATCTACAACGAAGCGCAGATTGCCGCCTGGAAGAAGGTCACCGCTGCGGTGCACGCCAAGGGCGGCCGCATCTTCCTGCAGATCTGGCACGCCGGCCGCGCCGCGCACCCGGACATCAACGGTGGTGTGCCCATCGTGTCGTCGAGCGCCACAGCGGTGGAAGGTGACATCCACACGCCGAATGGCAAAGTGCCGCATGCCGTGCCGCGCGCGCTGACGGCCGAAGAGATTCCAGCCATCGTCGCCGCCTTCGCCCAGGGCGCAAAAAACGCCATTGCCGCCGGTTTTGACGGCGTGGAAGTGCACGGCGCGAATGGCTACCTGATCGACCAGTTCCTGCGCGACACGCCCAACCAGCGCACCGACGGCTACGGCGGCTCGCTGGAGAACCGCGCACGCTTACTGTTCGAAGTGCTGACCGCCGTAACCGCCGCGATTGGCTCGGACAAGGTAGGCCTGCGTCTGTCGCCGCTGAACAGCTACAACAGCATGAAGGACAGCGACCCGCTGGCACTGATCAGCTTCCTGGCCGACAAGCTCAACGCCTACAACTTGGCCTATCTGCACGTGATGCGCGCCGACTTCTTCGGCGCACAAAAGGGCGATGTGCTGAGCATCGCCCGCGAGAAGTACAAGGGCGTGCTGGTCGGCAACATGGGCTACACCGCAGAAGAGGCCGAGGAAGCCATCAGCGCCGGCAAGCTCGACGCCGTGGCCTTTGGCACCAGCTTCCTGGCCAACCCGGACCTGCCCGCACGCATCCAGCTCAAGGCACCGCTGAACACGCCCGACCAAAGCACCTTCTACAGCCCAGGCGCCAAGGGCTACACCGACTACCCCACGCTGTAAACACGGCGCCGGGCTGCTACGGTTTTAAGAGCTTCTGGCGCAGGTAGCCACTGCGCCAGAGGCCTGAATGTCTTACAACCGTGGCTGCGCGCCCGGCCCCGATTCGGTTACCCTTGGCCCATTCAAACCAAGGAAATCCGCATGAAAAAACTCAACATCACCATCCAGCTGGAATTGTCCGTACCCGATGACTGGGAACTGGCCAAGACTTCGGAGGGTGGTCAGGTGCTGAAGCTGCCAAACGGGCAGTTCATGGACATCGCCATCGAGCCGCTGTTTGCCAGCGATCCGGAGGAAACCTGGAGCAGCACCGACGACGAGGATGTGCTGAACGATGTGCTGGACATGATTGAAAGCGAAGACGTGCGCTACCAATTCGTGACGCACTGAGCGTCTGGCCACAAAAAAAGCGGCACCGGCCGCTTTTTTCATTTTTGCCTGATTAGATACCTACCTCAGACGTACCACCACAACCGTTCGCCCTGAGCTTGTCGAAGGGCTCCATTAGCAGGCCCTTCGACAAGCTCAGGGCGAACGGGGGCTTTAATGTGCGAGGTTGCCATCTGAGGCATGTATCTAATCAGGCATTTTTGATAGCAGCCAGCGCAGATGCTACCTGCGCCGGCGGCCTTTTCCTTTAAAACTACAGTTCTTAGCGGCGATTAGTATGCAGCGAGTCGCGCATCGCCTGTACCTCGCCCTGGTTGCGGCGCACGACCTGGGCCTGGCGCTCCACCACGCTGCGCACGCCGGGCGGAAGATTGGAAGTCAACGCCTTGATGTAGGCCGCCATTTCGGCGTCTTCACCGCGCTCGCATTCCTCCAGCATGGCTTCATCGCTGTAGTGGCTCAAGGTACCGCGCACCGATACCCAGCCACGATGCAAGGCGCCAGCGGTCGAGCCGCCCTCGGCCGCCGCGCCGCCCAGCCGGACGATCAGCGCCTGCAGCTCCTGGCCGGCCTCACGGCATTCGCTGGCGCGGCGGTCCAGCCTGGTTTTGAGGTGCGACGAATCGGTATAACCGGCAGCGGTAGTAAAGCCATAGTCGCCATCGCGGGTAGCCTCCAGCAGGGCGTTCAAGGTATTGATAACCTCTGGGTCACCCATGGGAAGGTCCCCGCCGGGCAAGGTGGGGCCAGGCAGACCCTGCCCGTGGTGGAAGTCCTGGTCATCGTGCAGAAGTGTTTCCTTGGCCATGGTGTGATCCTTTCAAGCGAATCCGTTGGAGTGGCAATTTGCTGAAAGCAGACCACTCGGCTACCCGATGAACGGGGATCTGGGCTGTTTTCAACGCTAAGAACGTTTTTACGATCTAAGCCCATCTTCCCCCTGCTGACGGCCCATGTCCGTCAGGCAAGCCCATGGTGGCGTGTAGGACATAACTTACAAGCGAGGGCTGGTCCGGGCTATTTGACGGGTGATTCGGCGCGCTGTGCGGCATGCATACGGGAATTTGTCTGACAGGCACGGGCGGTCATGGCGGCTGTAATGAAGCTGTCGCACGGCACAGAGTGCATGCCCACTGAGAAAGGATCCCCCATGACCCAGTACGCCACCATCATCGGCCACGTGACCTATACCCCCGGCGACGGAGCCCCCATGACCATTCCGAAGGGCATGGTGGAAATTGAGCTGGCGCCCGACAGCGTCACCCTGAGCTGGACCGCCGACAACGGCGTGGCCGGGCTGACGGCCATACCTCTGACGCAGTTCCAGGAATACCTGCGCGACAACAAGATTGCACTACAGCGCTAGCCTTTGCAGCGCGGCAGGCTCCAGCCAGCCCATGCATTGCGGGCGGCAGGCTGTAACCACACAACGAAATACCTGCAAATACGCTATCGCTTCAGTAGCAGCTTACGCACTGAATATATGCGCCAGCGGCATATTCACGTCCTAATCTACACAGCAGCAACATGCCCAACGTGACGCATGTGGAACAGTCTGTGCTTGAAAAATTCACACGCACGCGCAAACGTCCTGTTACATTTTGATCCGGCTGTTCTGCAAGCAGTTGCGTCTTCTACGTCTTGCCATCCATGCAAAGGAAATGATGACTTCTTATAACTATGGGTTTGCCGATTTTGAATGCATTGCAGCAGGTGCTGCCGTACTGGCCAGCGGCGGTGGCGGCAGCTACCGTGATGCGGTCAGCATCTTGCAGGAGCTGTACGCCAGCGGTTGGGCGGGCAGCGTCACCGTGCAGCCGTATGACGGCGCCACCAACAGCTATGTGGTCGCGATGATGGGCTCGCCCGACGCGGGCGACCAGCTCACACTGGTCGATATCCAGAACTCGGTGGCCAACACCTTGCGGCTGCAACAAGCCACCACCAGCTACGGCGCTGGCTGTGTCATTCCAGTGGAGATTGGGGCCATCAACTCGCTGGTGCCGCTGCTGGGCGCTGCGGCGTCAGCCGGTGGCCTATGGGTCGTAGACGGCGACGGCGCGGGTCGGGCCGTGCCAGAGCTACCGCAGACTACCTTCGTTGGCGGCGCCAATTTGCCCGTCAGCCCCTGCGCCCTAGCCACCGATGTGGCCGACTACAGCACGGTGGAATCGGCTCTGCTGAGCTCACCCACGGCCGCCCAGATGGAGAAGCTGGCCGGTGGCGTGGTGGGCGGGTTTGGCGGGTTTTCCGGCATTGCGTTGTGGCCGTCCAACGCCAGCAACGGCTTTGGCCTGAACGGCAACTACATACCCGATACGCTGACGCAGGCACGCAATCTGGGCCTGTTCCTGCTGGAGGCCGGCACACCGCCGTCATCAGCCAGCGTGGCAGCGCAAATCGCGCAGTTAACCGGGCGCAGCGCCAGCGTCGCCGTAAGCAACTTCTACATCACCAGCATCACCCAGGCCACCACGGCGGCGTCGCTGGATGCTGGGGTGATCCGCCTTGACAACACGCAAGACCCCGCAGAAAGTACGCAAACGTTCAGTATTTACAACATGAATGAAAACCTCATCATGTATTCCAGCCAAAGCGCGGCACCGGTGATCATCGCGCCGGACTCGATCTGCTACTACTCGGAAAGCACGGGGCGGGGCTTCTCGAATGCAAGCGACGATCTGGCGGTGTATTTCGACCCGACCACCGGCAAGAGTACGGGCAAGATGGTCAGCATCATCCAGGTGAGCACCGCGCCCCAGCTGTATGCCACGCCGGGCGTGCTGGCCTCGTTTGCCAGCCTGCTGCGCAGCATCGGTTATGCCGGTGCCATGCCCTCGTACTGAAACCCGGCCATGGACGAAAAAGACCTCAACAAAGAGCGCCTGGAACTGGCGCTGGAGGCAGCCGGTCTGGATTTGTGGGAGAACAACCTACTGACCGGCGAGGTCACCCGCAAGGCGCTGAAGACCTTTGGTGAGCTGGGCTACAACGACGACGAGGTATTGCACCACCTGGACCACCTGTTCGAGTTCGTCCACCCGGACGATCTGGAGATGATCCAGACGGCGGTGGGCGAGCACCTGGAGGGCCGCACCCCGCAGTACCGCTGCGAGTTCCGCTTGCTGGCCAAGGACGGCAGCTGGGTGTGGTACGCCAACTATGGCCGGGTGATGGATGGCGCCGGTTTGCAGCGGGGCCAGCGCTTCATCGGCGTGACCTTCAACATCGATGGTCGCAAACGCAAAGAAGACGAGATCGCCCAAATCAACCGCCAGCTGGCCGAGCAGAACGCCTTGCTGCAAACCATGAACGCCACGCTGGAGCTGCTGGCCGCCAGCGACTCGCTCACCGGCCTGGCCAACCGGCGCACATTGATGGAGCTGGGTGCCAAGGAATGCATACGCGCCGAGCGCTTCCAGCATCCGCTGTCGGTGCTGATGGTGGACATCGACTCCTTCAAGGCGGTGAACGACAACTGGGGGCATTCGGTGGGCGACCGGGTGATCTGCGCCGTGGCCGAAGCCTGCCGCCAGCGCATGCGCGAAGGTCTGGACACCGTGGCCCGCCTGGGTGGCGAGGAATTTGTGGTCATGCTGCCCGAAACCAGCGGAAGCAATGCCCGCCTGGTGGCCGAGTCGCTGCGCCAGGCTGTACAGGAGCAGCAGGTTGCCAATGACGACGGCGACCGCGTGCCCTTCACCGTCAGCATTGGTGTAGCCACGCTGGGCCTGGGTGGCGAGTCGTTTGAGCAGCTGCTCAACCACGCCGACAAGGCGCTGTACAAGGCCAAGCAAACCGGCAGGAACCAGGTGCAGTCTTTCGCCCCCCTGCCCACCAAGCCTCAGCTGGTACCCTCTACCAAGTCAGCCGGTTCGGATTGATCGCTACTGAATAAATAGCAGCCTGCGCACGCCGTGCAAGCGCCAGCACAATTTTTCCTGGCTTGATTGTTGCATTCACTGCGACAGGCCCCGGCCCCCTCAAGGCCGCCACCGCCGACCACCAGGAACGAGCCCATGCCCCCTGTCCTTTTGAAAAGTCTGTTCGCCGGTACGATTTTCAGCAGCGCCTTTCTGCTGTTTCTGGTGCAGCCGCTGATCGCCAAACAGATCCTGCCGTGGTTTGGCGGCTCGGCGGCCGTGTGGTCGGTATGCATGGTGTTCTTCCAGGTGGTGCTGCTGGCCGGCTATGCCTATGCCGACTGGCTGACCCGCCGGCCGGCGCGCGTGCAGGCGGCTGTGCACTGCACGCTGCTGCTGTGCAGCCTGGTGTTTCTGCCCATCATCACCGCCGCGCACTGGAAACCCACGGGCGCGGAAGACCCATCGCTGCGCATCCTGGGCCTGCTGCTGGGCACGATTGGCCTGCCCTATTTTTTGCTGTCTACCACCGGGCCGCTGGTGCAGTCCTGGCTGGCGCGCACCCCCTGGGGTGTGCAGGTGTACCGCTACTTTTCGCTGTCCAACCTGGCGTCGCTGGCTTCGCTGCTGGCCTACCCGGTACTGATCGAGCCCATCACCGCGCTGCGGGAGCAAGCCCTGGGCTGGTCCTGGGGCTATGCGGTTTTTGTACTGATGTGCGGTACCGCCAGCCTGTATGCGGCAGGCTTGAAGCCCTATGCGCCCGGTCCAGGCAGCACACCCACACCCAGTGCAGGCCTGCCGCAGGCCGCCCCCGGCCTGGGCACCTATGGCTTGTGGCTGGCGCTGCCGGCCCTGGCATCCTGGCTGCTGCTGGCCGTGACCAACCACATCACGCAGAACGTGGCCGCCATTCCCTTCCTGTGGGTGCTGCCCTTGTCGGTCTACCTGCTGAGTTTTGTGCTGACCTTTGAAAGCGACCGCTGGTACCGCCGCAGCCTGCTGCTGCCCGCCACCGCCGTGGCGCTGCTGCTGTGCGCCTATGGCCTGCAGGACGGCATAGGCTATGGCCTGGTAACGGGCGTGCCGCTGTATGTAACCGGCTTGCTGGTGCTGTGCATGTTTCTGCACGGTGAAATGGCCAGCATGCGCCCCCACCACGCCTACCTGACGCGCTTCTACCTGATGTTGTCGCTGGGTGGTGCGTTGGGCGGCGTTACCGTGGGCTTGGTCGCGCCGCATGTGCTGCCGGCCTACTACGAGATGGGTATTGGCCTGGTGTTGGTGGCCGTGCTGGGCGCGGTGGTCTTCCGCCGCCAGCGGCTACGCACCAGTATCTGCCTTCTGCTGGTGCTGGCCTGCAGCTACTTCGCCTGGCAGCAGGTACGCGACGAGCAGGATGGCACGCGGCGCATGGCGCGCAACTTCTACGGCACGCTGAGCAGCCTGGACAGCATCGACACAGACGAGCCCGCGCGCAGCGTGCGCCAGCTCTACCACGGCTCGGTCAAGCATGGCGAGCAGTACCTGGCGGCCGACCGACGCCGCGAGGCCACGGCCTACTACGGCAAGACCTCGGGCGTGGGCCGGGCCATTCTGTCGGCACCGGCCACGCCGCGCCGGGTCGGCCTGATCGGCCTGGGCGCGGGCACACTGGCCAGCTATGGCCGCGCGGGCGATGTGTACCGGGTGTATGAAATCAACCCCCAGGTGTTCGACTTTGCCGACAGCGAATTCAGCTTCTTGAAAGACAGCCCGGCGCAGATCGAACGCGTGCTGGGCGACGCGCGCCTGGCGCTGGAGCGCGAGGCGCCGCAGCGCTTCGACGTGCTGGCGGTGGACGCGTTCTCGGGCGACTCCGTGCCCATCCACCTGATCACCGCAGAGGCCATGCAGGTCTATCTGCGCCACATGCAACCCGAGGGCATCATCGCCTTCCACGTCACCAACCGCTTCCTGAACCTGGCCCCGGTGGTGGAAAAAATCGCCCTGGCCCAGGGCCTGCACGTTGCCTTTGTGCGCGACGAGGCCGAAGACAGCGACCTGCGCCGCACCGACTGGATACTGGTCAGCCGCAGCGCCCAGCGCATGCAGGTGGCGCAAATAAACAGCGCCAGCAGCCCCGTGCCGCAGATCCCCGGCCTGCGGCTGTGGACCGATGACTTCAACAACCTGTTCGGGGTACTGAAATAGTGGTTTGACCGATACTGCGGGCTGCTTTTTTTGTTCCGCCCCCATGCCATTTTTATTAAACCGCCGCAGCCTGCTCACTACCCTGGCAGCCCTGCCGACCACCCAGTTATTCGCCGCGCCACCCACCCCCACCGTCTGGCCACAAGACCTGCGTGTACCCGGCGGCGTGGCCCGCCTGTCGCTCGGGCCGGCAACGCAGCGGCCCACAGCGTTCGCCGCCGACGTACCCCTGCTGGTACTGGGCGATGCAATCGAATGGACGGCACTGGTCGGCATTCCGCTGGCGGCCACGGTGGGCGAAGCTACCATCACCGTGCGCAACGCTGACGGAGGCAGCCGACAGGTGGCGTACCACGTGGGCTCCAAGCAGTACCGCGAGCAGCGGCTGAAGGTGGCGCCTGGCACGGTAGACCTGTCGCCCGCCGACGAGGCCCGCTACGAGCGGGAGCACAGCCATCTGGCCGAGGTCATGGCCCGATTCAGCGAACCGCTGCCAGAGTCGTTCGCCATGCGGGTACCGGTGCCGGGGCGACGCTCCAGCTCGTTCGGACTGCGCCGCGTGTTCAACGGCCAGGCCCGCAACCCGCACAGCGGCATGGACATCGCCGCCGCCAGCGGCACGCCGGTGCTGGCACCGCTGCCTGGCCGGGTGCTGGACACAGGCGACTATTTCTTCAACGGCAACACCGTGTGGCTGGACCATGGCGGCGGCCTGCTGGGAATGTTCTGCCATCTGAGCGCGATCGACGTGCGGCCCGGCGAACAGCTGCGCACCGGCCAGCGCCTGGGCGCTGTGGGTGCCACCGGCCGTGTCACCGGCCCACACCTGCATTGGTCCGTCTGCCTGAACCGGGCCATGGTGGACCCGGCGCTGTTTATTGCGGCTTAAAGCCGTTGTCCACTAGCGGCTCCTGCACCGCACAGACTTGGTTGCGGCCCTGGGCCTTGGCCTGGTAGAGAGCCTGGTCGGCCGCGGTGAGCAGTTCCTCCAGAGACTGGTAGGCAGACGCCTCGTGCCAGGTGGCACAGCCGCCGCTGAGCGATACGTGCTGGCCCGCCATACTGGCGGGTATCTGCAGCGCAACCACGGCCAGCCGGGCTTTCTCGGCAAGGCGCAAAGCGGAGTCGCCTGCGGTGCCGGGCAGCAGCATGGCGAATTCTTCGCCGCCGTAGCGGGCCACCATATCGGCCGGCCGCTTGACGGTCTGTGCCAGCGCCTGGGCCACGGCGCGCAGGCAGGCGTCGCCCTGCACGTGGCCGAAATGGTCGTTGTAGCGCTTGAAATGGTCTACATCCAGCAGCACCAAGGACAGCACTTCGCCATTACGCTGGGCACGCAGCCATTCGGCCTGGGCCGCGGTGTCAAAGCTGCGGCGGTTGAACACACCGGTCAGGCCGTCGCGCGCCGAGGTGCGCAGCAAGGACGCGTGGGACACCGACAGCTCCTGGTACAGCCGGGTCAGCTGGAATATCAGCGCGGCAAGCAAGCTCATGGACGACACAATGCTGAGCATGCGCGACACATACCAGCCGGTGCTGTAGCGGGCCGAGGACAGCAAAGTCAGCGATACATCGGCCAGCGAGGCCAGCACGGCCACAAAGAGAAACAGGCTGACGATATCCAGGCTTTTTTTCCGGGGTCGCAGCACCAGTGCCACGGCCAGCAGGTTGAGGCACCAGACCGTCCACCCCTCCGCGCTGGCACTCAGGGTCTTGAAGCTATTGCCATTGATCAGCTGCGGCAAATCCACGCGCAGGGCCAGGTAGGCCGCCAGCCAGGCCAGCAAGGGTGCGCCCAGGAACAGCAACAACCCTTGGCGCGTGGACACGCGCCGCTCCAGTTCTCGCAAGCGGCCCCAGTCGCGCAGCATCACGGACACGCAAATCAGCAGCGGATAGCCGCCATGCCACAGCACCCATAGCCAGACTGCGGACTGGTTATTACCCCCCAGCAAGCCAGCCGGGCCAAACACCCCGGGAAAGACCAGCAGCTGGATGGACACCATCAGAGCCACATACATATAAGCGCAGGCCATGGGCACCAGGTACAGGCGCCGGGTAGTCAGGTACTGGACCATCAGCAGGTAGGCCGTCAGGCCTTCGGTCAGGGACACCACGGCCGCAAATATCGGCAGGAACGGCGCCACCACCGGCAAGGGGGCCTCTGCATGCGGGATGGTGGCCACGGCAACCAACACGATCAACATCACCAACAGGGTCGCAAGCCTGCGCTGCATGGAGGTGGCGACAGACTGGTGAATAGCTTCAGGCATAGGGCTTATGTCTTGGGATGCGTCAGGGGTACAAGCGTCGCGAGGCTAAGCAGGCAGCATGCCCATGCCAGTCCATGCTCGAAAAATGGGGCGAGCTTAAAGCATGAGGCTTCGGCAAGAGATTTCGAACCCCATGCGTGGGCATTGACCGGCACCCTCTTTACTATTCTTTTCATAGCACCCTGCGCACGGTTCACCTGCGCTGGAGGGCATAATATTCAGGAATTTTTTGGATATACCCCGCTCATGACCACGGCCGCCGTGCCCTACCCTACCGACCGCGATGCCGCTGTGCGGATGTTCCAGCTGCTGCAGCAACAGGCGCAGTTGCACGGCACCACCCTGCGCCCACCGCCGCCAGAGCCCAGCAGTTGCTGTGGCCGCGGTTGCAACGGCTGCGTGTGGGAGGGCTTTCTGGCGGCCGCCGTTTTCTGGCGCGAAGACGCGCTGCTGGCCCTGCAGACCGGGGAACCAACTGCCGCTTAGCAGGCTCCGTTCCTTCACCCTCTCATCGATTTCCCGACGACTCCCCATGCTGCGTGCCCTGAAAGATATTTTTGACACCCTGGTCAACACCGAGCCCACGCCCGAAGAGCGCCAGCAAGCCCTGCAACTGGCCACGGCCGTCTTGCTGGTGGAGGTCATGCGGGCCGACAGCAGCAAGCCCGCGCGCGAGCGCCAACCCGTGGCCGCCGCCCTGCGCCAGCGCTTTGCACTGGACGACGCGGCCCTGGCCCAACTGTTGGCCCAGGCCGAGCAAGCTGCCGAAAACGCCTACGACTACCACCGCTTCACGGCCAGCATCAACGACAGCTGCAGCCAGGCGCAGAAGATACAGATCGTGGAATCCATGTGGCAGGTGGCCTATGCCGACGCCCAGGTAGACGCCTACGAGCACCACGCCATCAGCAAGATCGCTGGCCTGCTGCACGTCACCCATGGCGAATACATAGGTGCCAAGATGCGCGCCAAAGAGGCCGCTGGGCTCATCTCTTGAATATCAGTTTTGATAGCAACTAGCGCAGGCAGAACCTGCGCCAGGGGCCTATTCACACCGCCAGATAACGCCCTGGCCGGTGGTTGATGGCCAGGGTCATGTTCATAGCCAGCGCACCCAGTACCGACAGCAGCGCGCGCTGCCAATCGGTGGTCCAGAAGGCGCCCAGCAGTATCAACCCGTCTATGCCCATCTGCAGATGGCCGGCGCGCCAGCCAAAGCGATCTTGCAGGTACAGCACCACGACGCCGATGCCACCCAGGCTGGCCCGGTGGCGAAACAAAATCAGCATGCCACAGCCGCACAGCAACCCGCCCAACACGGCCGCCAGCGGCGACCACAGCTGCGCAAACACCAGGCCATATGGCAGGTAGTGCGCGAACAGCGACAACAAGGCCACAGCGCAAAAGGTCTTCACGGTGAACTGCAAGCCCATGCGCCACCAAGCGAACAGGTAGAACGGCAGGTTCAGCAGGAAGAAGGCCACGCTGAACTCGGTGCCCGTGGCGTAGCGGATCAAGAACGCCAGCCCCGCCGTACCGCCGGTGAGCAGACCCGCGTGGCCAAACATCACCACCCCCAAGGCCAGAAACAAGGTGCCGATGGCCAGGGCTAGGGCATCTTCATAGAAGCGATGCCGCACCAAAGGCGTAGCAGGAGGCGCAGTCACAGAACGGGTCATAGGAAATAGGGGGAACAGGGAAAACAGAAAATGGCAGTACCGGCCACCTCAGCGCATGGCAGCAGGAAGGGAAAAAAGCCACAAATGGTAGCGGACCGGCACACACCAGTCCCGCCACTGCAAGCTGCGACTTATACGCAAACTTCGTGCCCATAGGCCACAGAAAACAGGCGAAACCGACCCATAATCAACAGACGTCCGACACCGTATGCCGAAGTGCGGGCGAACCACCATTTGCCAGCCAATCTGCCACGGAACCACACATGCAAGGGCTCTTGCCATTTCCGGATCATGCACCTTGCGAAGCACCGGCAGTGTGTAGCCAACCCGCTCCCGCTGAACAGCAGGCATGAAGCTGAGCCCACGCCAGAGCGACTACCTGGTCGCCATCACCCGCACCCTGGGCCGATACCCCCGGCTGGTCGGCATGGTGTGCGGCTACTCGCTGGCTCTTACGCTGGCCCTGGCGGCGTGCGGCTTGGTATTCCAGTCCCTGCTGCGCGATGTAGAAAGCGGGCAAGCCATCGTATTGCGCAATATGCAGGCGCTGCAATTCGATGCAGGGCAGATGCTGACCCAACTCAATAGCAACTTCAGTCCCGATTGCAGCGCCAGCAACCTCAACGCGCTGCGCAGCCTGCTGTTTGAATACCAGTTCATCCGCAGCATCCAGCTGCTGGACAGCCAGCACCAGGTGTACTGCACCACCGAGCTGGGCTTGCTCGACGCACCGAGAGCACCCAACGTGGGCGGCATCGATGGTTCCATCGGGCACTATTTCCTGGGTGCGCCGATACAGCTCGCCAAAGGAGAAGTCCGCACCACAGTGATAGAGCGGGGGCCGTTCCAGGTGGCCATAGGTTCCGACCGGGTGCCAGAAAGCTTTCAGCAATACACCGATGCGGTCTGGGCCGGTAACACGCGGCAGCGCACCAAGATCTTCAAAAGCAAGTGGGCCCGCTACACCGACACGATGGCCAGCCCCACCACCCCGCATGTCCGCCTGGACTGGGAAAATGCGCTGTTCCTGGTCACCACCACGGTGCCGGGGGTCAGCCCGATAACGGTCCAGACGATTCTGTGGCCCCAGGTTTTCTTCAAAAAACACCTGTTGCTCAGCCTGGGCGGGGGCGCCGTATGCCTGCTGCTGGCCTTTTTGGCGACCGATTTCGTGACGCGGCGCTGCCGGTACTTCCAGTCCATGGAGCACCGCATCCGTTTCCTGTGCGTAGCCGACAACCTGGTCTGCCACTACCAGCCCATCATCGAACTGGCCACCGGCCGCACCGTGGGCTGCGAGGTGCTGGCCCGGCTGAAAGACGGCGACAAGCTGCTCTTCCCCGACCAGTTCATCCCCGCCGTGCTGGGCAAAAAGCTCGGCTGGGTGTTTGACACCGCCGTCAGCGCGCGCGGCCTGCGTGAGCTGGGCGAAGCCCTGCCGCCGCAAGCTCAAGGGTTCAAGGTGGCCCTGAACTTCTTTCCGCAAAACCTGCGCCACGCCACACTGTCGCCACACCTGAAGCAGGTGCTACAGCCGCTGAACCGCAACGACCTGCAGGTGGAGCTGGAGGTGACCGAATACAACTTCGCACCGGCCATCGTGCCCGAGTTGCAGCGCCTGCAGGCTGACGGCTTCTTGATCTCCATCGACGACTTCGGCACCGGCTACTCCAACCTGGGCATGGTGAAGAAAGTCGCCCCTGACTACCTGAAAATTGACAAGTCCTTCGTGTTCGAGATGGAGGACCTCACCCTGCGCTCCAGCCTGATCCCCGAAATCATCGCCATCGCTACGGCCGTCAACAGCAAGGTGGTGGCCGAAGGCATAGAAACCCAGGGCCAGGCCGAGCAACTACAGGCCATGGGCGTGCGCTACGGCCAGGGCTACCACTACGCCAAACCCATGCCGTTAGCGGCCTTCATCCGGCACTTGCAGATACAGGATGGCCTGGGCGACGACTTCGACCTGCGCACCGCAGACAAGCCCGATAGTGCAGGCCCGACCCGCTCCTTTATTGATAGCTTGGGACGCTTGCTGCGCTAGCGCAGCAAGCTGTTTTATTCCACAAAAGCGGCGCGCTTTCCAGGCGCCACTTCCCATAAGTCCTAACGGCCATGCCAGCGCAAATAACGCCAGCGGCGTGCAGGGTTTGCCCCAGGATAGCTAATACATTAGTAGTTTAGTATTTCAATAACAGCTCGATTTGACCCTTTATCTGCTTGGTTTGGGTCTTTTACTTCGCACGCTCCCGCTCTTACATCAGAGGAGACAAATTTATGCAGGCTTCCCATTTCCGGACTCGCACGACCTGGATGGGCCTTGCGGTCGCCGTCATTTCAGCTACCGCATTTGCTGCATCGGCTGCCGAAGTGCGCGTGATGTGCTACCAGGACGGCAACGAATGCGATGTCACCAATGAGCTGGCTCGGCGGTTCGAGAGCAAGAATCCGGGCACCAAAATCATTGTGGATACGGTTCCATTCAAAACTATTCTGGAACAGCTTCCAGCGCAGTTGGCCGCGGGTGAGGGGCCGGACATTGCGCGGGTAACCGACCTGGGAGGGCTGACACGGTTCTATCTGGACATCGGCCCTTATCTGAAAGACCGCAAGTATTGGACCAACAACTTTGGCAGCACACTTCCGTGGTTGCGCGCGAATGCCGCCGACAACGGCATCTACGGCTTCATGTCGCAGCTGACGATGACCGGCCCGTTCGTGAACAAGACTCTGTTTGACCAAGCCAAGGTTGCACTGCCCGGCCCCAAGGCGAGTTGGGACGAGTGGGTGGAAGCAAGCCGCAAGGTGGCCAAGGCCACACAAACGCCTGCCGCCATGGCCTGGGACCGATCCGGCCACCGCTTTGCAGGTCCGGCCGTCAGCTATGGCGCCAAGCTGTTCGATGCCAAGGGCGAACTTATGCTGGATGAGGGCTACAAGACGGCCATTCGGAAATTTGTCGGCTGGCACAAGGATGGCACGATTCTCAAGGACGTTTGGGGTGGCTCGGGTGGCTCTACCTACGCCGATTCCATCAACGAGTTCAAAAATGGACGCGTGGTGATGGTGCTGTCCGGTTCATGGCAGATAGCCCGCCTGCAAAAGGAAATAGGCAACAATTTTGACTGGATAGCGGCACCCAACCCGTGCGGCCCGGCCGCTTGCTCGGGCATGCCGGGCGGCGCTGCCTGGGTGGCATTGAAGACGACCAAGTCGCCCAAGGAAGTCGGGCAATTCCTGGACTTCATGGCGCAGGAAGCCAATGTTGCCGAGTTTGCATCGCGCACCAATACGATCTCGGCGCATGCAGGCGTAGCCGCCAAGGGCGTCGACTACCCTACTGCCGGCCCACAGGCCAAGGCCGCGCTCACCATCTTCAGCAGCGGCACCAGCACGATCGCACTCGCTGCTTACCAGTACCAGGGCTACAAGTACAACCGCGCCTTGATGCTCCCCACCGTCAGCCGCGTCACCCAAGCCATCGTCGGTGAGATCGGCGTGGAGGAGGCGATCAACAAAATCAACGCCGACATGGCCGAGGCCGTGAAGCAGGCCCAAAAGTAGCTGCGTGCCTGCCCCAACTCCTGGCGAGCACCTTAACGATCTGACTGCAGCAAAAGCACCCTTATGAAACCGTGGAAAACCGAAATCTGGTCGCTGGAAGGAAATGACACTACCCGCGTCGGGCGCGCCCAGCTCGACGATGGGGCCGAATTCAGCGTGCAATTTGTTTCCCCCACCATGGCGCGGGTGATGCTTCGCCCGGCCGATGGCTGGCGCGAGCCACGAACCTGGGCCATCGCCCCGCAGCCAGGTCCCGACGTACCCTGGGAAGGACGCGAGCGTGACGACAGGTCTGGCTTCGAGCCGCCAATTACACACGTCACACAGGGCAGCTTCGGCACCGAACAACTCACCGTCACTTTAGGCGCGGCACCGCTGCACCTGCAATGGCACGCCTTCGGGGCCGACACGCCAGTGGCGAACGACCGCAAAACCACGGCCTATTTGCACCAATCGCGCGGAGGCCTGGTGCGCCACTACCTGGAGCGCCACACCACAGACCGCTACTACGGTTTGGGAGACAAGACCGGACCGCTCAATCTGCACGGCCGCCGGCTGCGTACTGCGGCGTTTGACGCGATGGGCTACGACCCGAAACATGGCGATTCGTTATACAAACACTGGCCATTCGTCATCAGCCGCGCGGCCAATGGGCAGTGGGTGGGGATCTACTATGACACGCTGGCCAACTGCACTTTTGACCTGGGCTGCGAGCACGACAACTACCACGACTTCTACCGCTATGTGGAGATTGAAGATGGCGATCTGGACTACTACCTGATGGTCGGCCGCACGCCAGCCGAGGTGATTGCGCAGTTCGTCCAGTTGATTGGCGGGAGCCACCTGCCACCGCGCTGGACACTGGGCTTTGCGCAAACCGCCATGGGCCTAACCGACCAACCCGACGCCCAGAACCATCTCTCGAAGTTCATTGACGAAGCCGTCGCCAACCGCATTCCCATCTCCTCCTTCCACTACGGCTCGGGTTATTCCAGCCGTGGCAAGCGGCGCTATGTGTTCACCTGGAACCGCGACAAGTTTCCCGACCCCAAGGCATTGAACGCCAAGTTTCACAGCCACGGCATGCACATCGTGGCCAACCTGAAACCCTGCCTGCTGGACGACCACCCGGCCTATGAGGCAGCCAAGGCCCAGGGTGCGTTTGTGGCCGACGCCCACACAGGCAGGCCCATAGTCGAACCATTCTGGGACGGCGTGGGTTCGCACCTGGACTTCACCCAGCCGGCGGCCATTCAGTGGTGGCAGGACGGGCTACGGCAGCAGGTGCTGGACTATGGCATCGACGTGGGCTGGAATGACAACAACGAATATTCGATACAGGACGAAGACGCACAATGTGCGGGCTTCGGGCGCCCTATCCCCATGCACCGCGCGCGCGCACTCCACCCGCTGCTCATGACCCGGGCCACGTTTGAGGCGCAACAGGAACGCGCCAAGGATAAGCAGGTCTACACCGTCACCCGGGGCGGCATGCCCGGTATCCAGCGCTATGCCCAGACCTGGACCGGCGACAACACCACCAGTTGGCGCACGCTGCGCTGGAACCTGCGCATGGGCTTGCAAATGAGCTTGTCGGGCATGTTCAACATTGGCCACGACATCGGGGGCTTCCATGGCCCCCTGCCCGAGCCGGAACTCTTTCTGCGCTGGGTACAGGCCTGCTGCCTGAACCCACGTGCGATCGTCAACTCCTGGAAGGCTGGTGGCGTAACCAGCGTGCCCTGGATGCACCCGGAGGTGACGCCGGCCATCCGCCAGGCGATCGAGCTGCGCTACCGCCTGATGCCCTACCTATGGTCGCTGTTCGAACGCGCCAGCCAGCACCACGAGCCCATCATCCGCCCCACGTTTTACGATTTCCCGGAGGATGCACAGTGCCTGGAAGACTGCGACGACTTCATGTTGGGTCGCTCATTGCTTGTAGCCCCCGTGGTCGAGGCAGGCGCCACCACTCGCCACGTCTACCTGCCAACCTTGGCGGATGACGCGCAATGGTTCGACTTCCAGACCGGTACAGCTTTTGCCAGCGGCCAGTGGCACACCGTTGACGCACCGCTGGCGCAACTGCCTTTGTTTGCCCGTGCCGGCGCGGCCATTCCCTGCGCTCGGCCTCAGACAGGCCAAATCCCCAGGTTCGACGACCCGGTGGCAGAAACCCGCCGGTTCTAAGAACCTGTTCTCGATCTATTTGGGGCCGCGCAGCTGCCTTTTCGGGTGGGGCTGGTAGGCGCGGCTCGCCGCCCATAGCCCCGCTATGGGCAAGAGTCGCAACGCCCCAGACTGCCCGAAAAGGCAACTGCCCTACGGGTTGGGGAGAAATCGGGCGATTTGTCCGCCATCACCCTTGCATGGGCAGGGAGCCCATGCTGCGGGCGCTGACAGCCAACTCATCCCGATTGCTCCCCAACGCGGCCTCAAATAGATCGTGAACAGGCTCTAAGAACGTTCAAGGTCTTCCGGGGACCATGTTGCAAGTCCCCGCTCCTGCTCACACGTGTCAGACAGTAACTTTTCGGCATTGACACTACACCGGGATGTCGACATTCATTTGACTCTGAATTCAAGGGTGATGTGCATCAAGTACTTGCGAAAATTTTGCTCAACCAGCTCTGAACTCTTGTTTCATCTAACTCTGAATTTAGACGTATTTTCATCACTTAACTCTGAACTTATCGAGCTGCAACTGTGGATTGCTGCGCTTGAAGGCCAGCTGTTGTTCGCCAACGATGCACAGCCAGCGGTCGCTAGATACTGCGTTTCGCACGCCGCATGGGTTGGACAGGCAGTCACCTGCCGTTCATGCGCGCTGCACTGACACGGGCTCCCTAAGTCACAAGGAATTTGTCTCAATCTTTGGACCTGGCAATTCATGCCTGGATGCCTTCGATTGCCACCATGGCTATCAGCGCATTGCAGTTATTCCCGAGTTGTTGCACGGCTACCTTTTCGCGGATGTCCAAATACGATCGCCTGGGTCAATCCAAAACTCGTGGTACCCGCAAGAGTCTGTAACCACTGCGACTCGATGGAAGACCGCATTAACGGGTGTTTCACCAACGTAAAACGTCCGCTGACATGTCAGGTCGGAGCCATCCTTAAATTGGACGTGAACACTGTCATCTGAAAAACCTGCCGCCAGCAGGCGGCTATCAAGAATGTCTTCGGCGGAGCGGCCCAGTCGCTTTGAAAGCGCCATCTGCCAGTTCTCCAATATATTGAACCATGGCAAGACAGCCAAGAAATTCGACACACCTGCCGCCCGGAATGAGCAGCCCTGCTCCAGGTTGAGAGCCGGGATGCGCAGTGCAGCCGTTACGACTTGACCCTACAGCGTGTCGAAGATGATGGGCCATCCTTCGCTCGGGACACCTGGCTAGTGGTGCACCGCGACCTGAAAAATGCGGGGCCGGTCCGGACCTTCTTGGTCGACGCTGTCGGCAGCCGTTTCACACAGGATGGAGTGGCTACGCCAGTGTAATGTTGCATCCTGCAACAACAAAAATTATTGCAGTGGGCTGTCCCTAATGTCACATCGGACATTGACTCAAATCAAGTCCCAACCGGTCTTTGCTGACGAAGATAGAAGCATCGACGGGTGGCATCTGACTGCGCGTCAATCGAGGTCAATTCGAGGTCAATATATGCAACAGGATCGAGATACGGGAACCTTGGCGATTTGGCGCCTTGAATCAAAACAACGACGCCGGTGTGATGGCAAGGACATGGGCCGGGAATTTGCTGCCGCCCTGGTAGGCTAACCATGTCTCGCAATAGTCCCCTAATAGACGTCTTTGTCAAGGATCGCATGGTTGGGGATGCGAGTTATCCAATGGACTCGTGGGCACCCGAAATCATTGCATCGGCCCCTGATGGAATTCTGCTGGTGAATTTAGATGGCACGATTCTGCTCACGAACAAAGCCATGGAGAATATTTCCGGGTACACCGAATCTGAACTCGTAGGCCACCCGGTGGAAGTACTCCTGCCCGCAGAATTGCATACGCGTCACAAGGAGAGCTCTCGTCGCTTCGGCCGCAATCCTGTGCGTCGCCCGATGGGAATGGTCAAGGATCTGTGCCTGCAACACAAGGACGGAACATCTGTCGCAGTAGACATTGCGTTGAGCCAGTGTGTGGCACACGGCGCAACTGCAATGATCGCTTTTGTGCGAGATATCTCAAGCATCAAGCTGCTTCAGAAGCAAATGCAATTCCAGGCGACACGAGATGCCCTCACCGGTATGCCAAATCGCTGGATGCTTGGTCAACATTTGGAGCATGCGCTGCTGCAGGCAAAGCAGAATCAGACGCAACTTGCTTTGTTGATGATTGACCTAGATGATTTCAAGTCGGTCAAGGATCTTCACGGACATGGTCTTGGCGACAAGGTCCTGATTGAGGCATCCCAACGCATCGCGGACAGCGTGCGCCCATGCGACACCGTCGCTCGGTTAAGTGGCGATGAATTTGTCGTTCTATTGAACGGACTCAGCATGCCGACAGAAGCAGTCGCGGTCGCCGACACGTTGAATCATCGGCTGGAGCAGCCTTGCTGCGTAGACGGTCAAAAGATTCGCCTAAGTGGCAGTGTCGGCATTGCGATCTACCCTGACGATGCCAAAGACGCGGAAACACTGATGCGCTACGCCAATATGGCCATGTACCGGGCAAAGGCGGAAGGAGGTGGACGGTACGCCTTGTATTCGGTCAGCATGGCGGCGCGGGTGGCGGAACGGGTACGAATCCAAGATCGGCTCGAAACTGCGATCAGGACCAACACCCTTCAACTCCATTATCAGCCGCAGATTCACGTGATGACCGGTGACATTGTCGGGGTCGAGGCGCTGCTGCGATGGACCGACGACGAGCTTGGGGAGATGCCGCCCGATCGATTCTTGCCCATCGCGGAAGAAACCGGTTTAATCATTCCACTAGGCAATTGGGTATTGGACCAAGCCTGTCAGCAGGCCGCGATTTGGTTCCAAACGGGCTTTCCAATTCGCGTCGCCATCAATATCTCTGCACGCCAATTCCGTCAACCGGACTTATCAGAGCATGTACAGCGGCGAATTCGGGAGGCTGGCCTACCACCACATCTAATCGAACTGGAGATCACCGAGTCGGAAGCGATGACCGACCCGCAGCAAACGAAATTGCTGCTGACCGAACTTTCCGGGTTGGGTGTGGCGGTCGCTCTGGATGATTTTGGAACGGGACATTCATCGCTAGCCTACATACGCGACTTTCCGATTTCCCGATTGAAAATCGACCGCACTTTTGTCCAGCCGATGACACAACGCAAAACCGATGCTGCATTGGTAAAGGCCATTCTGGTGTTGGCGCACATGATGGGCCTTGAGGTCGTTGCAGAAGGTGTTGAAACCCAAGACCAGTTAGAGCTTTTGCGCGCGCATGGCTGCAACTATTACCAAGGATGGCTATTTTCCAAAGCAGTTTCCGCCGAGAAGATCAACGCCATGCTGGAACAACCATAGTATTTCCGTGAGGTTAGAGGTTTTTCATGCGGCAATGGCCTGCTCTTGATCGAAACATTCGAGTTGCCGGATATCGAGGATACGGACGTACTTTTGCTGAACTTCGATGGTGCCCTGCGATGCCAGCTTCGAGAAAGCCCGGCTGACCGTTTCCAACTTGAGCCCGAGATAAGAGCCGATCTCCTCGCGGGTCATACGCAGAACGAATTCCGAATCGGAGAAACCGCGCGCATGCAGGCGCTTGGCAAGACTCAGCAGGAATGCCGATAAACGCTCCTCGGCACGCATACTGCCAAGCAGCAGCATCATGCCGTGGTCGCGCACGATCTCCCGACTCATCATTCTGTGCATATGATGCTGCATGGCGGGAATGTCGCGGGTAACCGCTTCCAGCTGGTCGAAGCGCATGGCACAGACTTCCGCATCCTCGAGCGCTACCGCATCGCCGTGGTGGCGCTCGGTGACGATGCCGTCAAGCCCCAGTATCTCGCCCGCCATCTGGAAGCCTGTAACCTGTTCGCGGCCATTTTCATTAGAAATAGTAGTCTTGAAAAAGCCCGTTCGTACGGTGTAGATCGACACGAAGGGATCACCATCGCCGTACAACGACTCCCCACGCTTGATACGGATGCGCTTGGACACCAGATCGCCGATGCGGTCGCGCTGGGATGCGTCCAGGTCGACAGGCATGCAAAGTGACTGAAGCTTGCACTTAGAGCAGTCTACGGCAGTTGATGTGTTCATTGCGGTTCCTTGTAAACGGGCGATGAGCAACTTTAGGCAGCCCAGGGTTGGTTGGCTGTAGGGAGTTCTTGATGGCGGCTGACGGGAGGTATGGCGGCTTTCGAGCAGAAACATCTGCAATGTGATGCACGTAGTCCGCTACCATGGCTTCCGCCGGGCCGGTGCCTGCGCCAGAATGTCGCCATGTCCAGAATAGAAACGACCCAATCCTCCCTGGAGGCAGCAGGACTCCCGACGCCCGGTGACGCCGTGCAAAACCTGGCCGACAGCGAAACACGGCTGGCGGCGCTGTTCGAGTCGGCGATGGACGGCATCGTGACCATTGACGACGCGCAGCGCATCGTGCTGTTCAACAAGGCGGCCGAGCGGCTGTTCCGCTGCGCAGCGGCAGACGCCCTGGGGCAGCCCATCACCAAGTTCATTCCCGTGCGTTATCGTGCCCACCACGACGCCTATGTCCAGTCGTTCGGCGAGAAGGGCATCACTACACGGCGCATGGGTGGCACAGGCGCCATCAGCGGCCTGCGCATGGACGGTGAAGAATTCCCCATCGAAGCCTCGATTTCCCAGGTCGATGTAGGGGGGCACAAGCTTTTCACCGTCATCCTGCGCGACGTGACCGAGCGGGTGCAGGCCGAGCAGCGCCTGCGTGAGCAGCAAGCGACGCTGGCCGCCGTGATCGACGCCGCAAGCGACGCTGTGGTCAGCTGCGATGAGGACGGACGCATCGTGCTGTTCAACCCCGCCGCGGAACGCATTTTCGGCCGTACGGCGGCGAGCATGCTGGGCTCGCCCCTGGACGCGTTGATACCCGCGCGCTACCGCGAGAGGCACGGGGGCGACTTCCAGGGTTTTGTCGACTCCCAGGTGACGCGCCGCGCCATGGGGGCCGGGCGGGTCAAGGGCATCCGGGCGGATGGCGAGGAACTGGAGTTGGAGGCTTCTATCTCACGCGCCACAGTCAATGGCCGCCTGACCCTGACGGCGATCCTGCGCGACGTGACCCAGCGCGCCCGGGCCGAGGCCGCGCTGCTGCGCTACCAGACCGAGCTCTCAGACCTGGCGCAGCAACTCATGAACCAGGAAAAGGTCACCACCCGCAGACTCGCGCAAGCCCTGCACGACCAACTGGGTCAGACCCTCACCGCCATCCGGCTGAGCTTCGATGCGGCCGCGGCCAGGCAGGCCGATGTAAGCATGGCCGGGCCTGGGGCGCTGCGTGTCAGCGGTCTCATCGACCAGGCCATTCGTGAAGTACGCCAAGTGCTGGTAGATCTGCGGCCGCCACTGCTGGACGACGATGGCCTGGCCGCGGCGCTGGACAACGAGCTGCAGGCGCGCGATCGCCTCGCGGTTGGGGTGGACCTGCTGCTGGAGGTGGATCCAGAAATCTCCGCGCTGCGCTGGCCCGCCGACATCGAATACGCGGCCTTCATGGTAGTGCGCGAAGCCATGGCCAACGCCATTCAGCATGCGCAGGCCAGCCTGGTGCGGGTGGTGCTGACCGGGGCCGAGCGGCACATGCGCGTGGAAGTGATCGATGACGGCCGCGGCTGGCCGCTGGAAGCACAAGGCGCACGGCCGGGCCATCTCGGCGTGGTGGGCATGCGTGAACGTGCGCTGGCCATCGGCGCCAGGTTCACCATCAACTCAGGCTTTGGCGCCGGCCCTGGCAATGGCACGGTCGTTCGATTGGAATGGGAGCCTTCGTCATGAGCACGCTGTATCTGGTGGACGACCATTTGATGGTGCGCGAGGGCCTGCGCGCCGTATTGGAAGTGGCCGGCCATGAGGTGGTCGGCGAAACCGCCGACCCCACGGTGGCCATTTCAGAAATCCTCCGTCAAATGCCCCAGGTGCTGTTGCTTGATCTGAGCCTCGGCAGCCGTTCGGGCTTCGAAGTGCTGGTGGAGCTGCAGCGGCGCAATGCCAATGTGAAGACCGTGGTGCTCACCATGTCGGCCCAGCCCCAGCATGTGACCGAGGCATTGCGCATGGGCGCGGTTGGCTATGTACTCAAGGGTGCAGCGTCAAGCGAAGTGCTGCGAGCCATCGAGGTTGTGCTGCAAGGTAAGCGATATCTAGGGCAGGATGTAGCCGATCTGGTGGCGCAGGCCCTCACGGGCAACCAGGACGAGGATCCGTTCGTAGCGCTGTCACCGCGCGAGCGTCAAATAGTGGTGATGGTGGTGCAAGGACAATCTAGCACTGTCATCGGCCGCGAACTGCACCTGTCGTCCAAGACGGTAGATACCTACCGAAGCCGGCTGATGAACAAGCTTGGCGTATCCAACGTCACCGCCCTGGTGCGGCTGGCGATGCGGCACAAATTGATGGGCGCAGACACCTAGCGGCAGTTGAGACCACGCAACTGTCGCACTTGACCGTACGCTATCGGTCAAAAACTCCCCACAGACGTTCGCATTCGTTTTTCCTACAGTTCGATCTGACCCCAGAGCAGCTGGCCGCGACAGGGGTTGTACTGGATCTCGATCAAGGAAAAATCATGCACGCATGTGAGGAGACGACAAGTGCCAACGAAGCTGCGCAATTCAGTTGGGGCTGGGTCAGCGCCACGCCACAGGCGATGCGGGATTCATTGACAACAAGGATGGTGCTCGCGCTCCATTTTTCATCGCTGAAGCTCTGCCACGACCGTCGCACGCGATATTTGGCCATGGCAATGGATCGGCATCAGGTTTCATGCGATCTGATCGGATTCAAGTTGATGGAGACACCGCTGATCGACCGCATGGCCATACCGTTGCGGCGGGCGTTTCGCAAACCCAGCCTACCTTTGAGCACTGGCTATTCTTCGCTGGTCTGCCTGCGGTGCCTTTCGATCCCGACCCTCAAGATTGCTCGCCGATTCGTCTCCGGCATCGCCGTGAACCCAAGCACCTGCAAGATCGCGCGGCTGATCGGGGAGGTGGCGTACCGGCTGAATCTGTGCTGCATTGCCGAAGACATCGAAGCCGAAGAGCAGCAGTGCTTAGTACGCGCTCTTGAAGGCAACGAGCTTCAGGGCATTTTATTGATCCCCCCGATGGAAGTTCAGGTTACGTTCAGCCTACTGGCCAGATGTCTATCCTGGATTGGGCTTACTAACAGGACGTCAGACAGGATGTCAGACGCTGCCAAAAGTATTGACCCAAATCAAACCCGGTGGCCGGCGCATCACCGAAACTCCGCCCAAGAACATCTTTCCGGTTCATGGGGCGAACTGGTGGTATCAGGCGATTCAATGGAAGGAAGAGCGTTGTGTACAACCGGCTGAACAGGCCACGCGGTGATGCACCGAACCTGCATCCACTATGCATCCTGACCGTATTCGAATCGGGGCTGTACCGGGACCAGGTTCGTCAATGGTGCGCTGCGCTGGCACCCGCAAGTCGCGTCCTCGACGTGTCGAGTGCAACCGACGCGGTATTCACGCTGCTGACCGAGCAGGTGGACATAGTGCTCATTGATGCCATGCTGGCCGTAGACATGTTGGGCGCACTCAAGCACCATGCACGTCGATCTTCTCCGTATGCCAGGCTGGCCGTATTTAGCAGCTCCGCGGCCAAGCAGGCAAGCTCTTCGGGGTCCTCACCCGGCGAGACTTTGCCGTGGTCTGAACTGCAACCAATGGTGGAGCAGTTGCTGACTGCGGCATGAAACTGCCGGAGTCAGACTGGGCGGTGTAAGCCACGTGGCAAAGGACGCACGATGTCGCGTCGTAACCGTGAGTGATTTCATTGCACGTTTTTCAATCTGAAACAAGGGGGGCGGCGGAAACCGACACCCGCCCCGATACTCATTCCACAGGCTGCGCCCTGCCCATCCGCAACCAATTTGCCAAATTTGCAGCCTCTGACCTTGAATTGACACAAGAAGCCCTTATCATTAGCACTCGAAGGCAATGAGTGCTAACACTTTTGCTTCATCCCCTTTTTGCAACATTTCATCTTTAGGAGATTCCATGAACCTACGTCCCCTCGGCGATCGCGTGATCGTTAAGCGTATTGACAGCGAAACCAAGACCGCTTCCGGCATCGTGATTCCTGACTCTGCTGCTGAAAAGCCAGATCAAGGCGAAGTGCTGGCTGTAGGCCCAGGCAAGAAGAACGACAAGGGTGAAATCTCCGCCCTGACCGTCAAGGTCGGCGACCGCGTTCTGTTCGGCAAGTACAGCGGCCAAACCGTCAAGGTGTCTGGCGACGAACTGCTGGTGATGAAGGAAGACGACCTGTTCGCAGTCGTCGAGAAGTAATTTCTCGCCTTTCACCGTCCCCTTAATTAATTGAATCCGGAGAAATTCTCATGGCAGCAAAAGACGTAGTTTTCGGCGGCGAAGCCCGCGCACGCATGGTTGAAGGCGTGAACATCCTGGCTAACGCAGTCAAGGTGACCCTGGGCCCTAAAGGCCGTAACGTGGTTCTGGAGCGCTCGTTCGGCGCCCCTACCGTGACCAAGGACGGTGTGTCCGTGGCCAAGGAAATCGAACTGAAAGACAAGCTGCAAAACATGGGTGCGCAGATGGTCAAGGAAGTTGCTTCCAAGACCTCCGACCTGGCTGGTGACGGCACCACCACCGCAACCGTGCTGGCACAAGCCATCATCCGCGAAGGCATGAAGTACGTGGCCGCCGGCATGAACCCGATGGACCTGAAGCGCGGTATCGACAAGGCTGTGGCAGCCCTGGTGGAAGAGCTGAAGAAGGCTTCCAAGCCCACCACCACCTCCAAGGAAATCGCCCAAGTCGGCTCCATTTCCGCCAACTCTGACTCCAGCATTGGTGACATCATCGCCAGCGCCATGGACAAGGTCGGCAAGGAAGGCGTGATCACCGTGGAAGACGGCAAGTCCCTGGCCAACGAACTGGACGTGGTTGAAGGCATGCAATTCGACCGCGGCTACCTGTCGCCCTACTTCATCAACAACCCAGAAAAGCAAGCCGCTTTGCTGGACAACCCGTTTGTTCTGTTGTTCGACAAGAAGATCAGCAACATCCGTGACCTGCTGCCAACCCTGGAACAAGTTGCCAAGTCTGGCCGTCCTCTGCTGATCATCGCTGAAGAAGTCGATGGCGAAGCACTGGCGACCCTGGTGGTCAACACCATCCGTGGCATCCTGAAGGTTGTGGCTGTGAAGGCTCCTGGCTTCGGCGACCGTCGCAAGGCCATGCTGGAAGACATCGCCATCCTGACTGGCGGCAAGGTTATCGCTGAAGAAGTCGGCCTGACCCTGGAAAAGGTCACCCTGGCTGACCTCGGCCAAGCCAAGCGCATCGAAGTGGGCAAAGAAAACACCACCATCATTGATGGCGCCGGTGCAGCTGCCGACATCGAAGCCCGCGTCAAGCAAGTGCGCGTTCAAATCGAAGAAGCGACCAGCGACTACGACCGTGAAAAGCTGCAAGAACGCGTGGCCAAGCTGGCTGGCGGTGTTGCCGTGATCAAGGTTGGCGCTACCACCGAAATCGAAATGAAGGAAAAGAAGGCCCGCGTCGAAGACGCCCTGCACGCTACCCGCGCTGCTGTGGAAGAAGGCATTGTGGCTGGCGGCGGCGTGGCTCTGCTGCGTGCCAAGCAAGCTGCTGGCAAGATCGAAGGCGCTAACGCCGACCAAGACGCCGGCATCAAGCTGGTGTTGAAGGCCATCGAAGCGCCTCTGCGCGAAATCGTGTTCAACGCTGGCGAAGAAGCCTCCGTGGTCGTCGCAGCTGTGTTGGCCGGCAAGGGCAACTTCGGCTACAACGCTGCTAACGGCGAATACGGCGACATGATCGAAATGGGTATCCTGGACCCAACGAAGGTGACCCGTACCGCTCTGCAAAACGCAGCCTCTGTCGCATCCCTGATGCTGACGACCGAAGCCATGATCGCTGAGTCTCCAAAAGACGAAGCTGGTGCTGGCGGCGGCATGCCTGGTGGCATGGGCGGAATGGGCGGCATGGGCGACATGGGCATGTAATTTCGCCGCGAAACGGGCCGCCCGCGTCGTTACCAAGTCTTGCCGTGGCGATGCCACTGTCTGCGACTTGGCGCCTAGCGGACGACCCGTTGCGCAACGAAATCCGTCCCATTCGACACACGTCGAAAAGACCCAAAAAAACCCCGCAGAGTGCGAACTCTGCGGGGTTTTCTTCATGGGCGACAGGAAAGCTTAGGCTAACTTGAAAGCCTTGCGCGCATCCAGTGCGGCCTGGCGCACGTGGCAGCCTTCCTGGTGGTCGTTGACCAGGCCCATGGCCTGCATGAAGGCGTAGACGGTGGTGGGGCCGACGAACTTCCAGCCCTGACGCTTCAGCTCCTTAGACAGCGCCACCGACTCGGGTGACTGGCCCATGGCACGCAGTGCCTCTACTGTCAGGCGGCTGGGGCGTGACGCAGCGCTGGGCTCGAAACGCCAGAAGTAGCTGGCCAGCGAAGCTTCTTTCTCCAGCAGCTTCTCGGCGCACTGGGCGTTGTTGATGGCCGCCTCGATCTTGCCGCGGTGGCGCACGATGCCGGCGTCGCCCAACAGGCGCTCTACATCCTTCGGGCCGAAACGCGCCACGGTGGCGATGTCAAACCCGGCAAAACCGGCGCGGAAGCTTTCGCGCTTGCGCAAAATCGTCAGCCAGCTCAGGCCCGACTGGAAGCCTTCCAGGCAGATCTTTTCAAACAACCGGGTGTCGTTGCCCACGGGGAAGCCCCATTCGCGGTCATGGTAGTTGCGGTAGATCTCGGAGCTGTCGCACCAGAAGCAGCGCTGGGGCTGCGGGCTGTCGGTAGAGGTCGGTAAAGAGTCCATGCGGCATTTTGAACCATCCGTCCTGCAGCCAGGCACGACACACAGGTGTAATGTCTCAAAATGATCGATACTGGTCGCACTTCAAATGGCTTTCCATGCGCTGCCGCACAAAAATAGTACGCACACAACAACCCGTTTGAAAGAAGCTCCCCATGAAAACCTGTCTCATTCTGATCGACGCCCAGGAATCCTTCCGGCACCGCCCATACTTTACGCCAGCCACCCTGCCCGGCTACCTGGCAGAGCAGAACGCCCTGATCGACGGCTGCTTGACCCGTGGCATTCCCATCGTGCGCATCTTCCATGTGGCGGGCCCCCAAACGGCCGACAACGCTTTCGCCGTCGAGTCTGGCCACATCCAGCCGATCGCCGGGCTGGCCGCGTTTGAAGCCGCCGCCACTTTCACCAAAAGCCGCCATAGCGCACTGGTCGACACCGGGCTGCAGGTCTGGCTGACACAGAACGGCATCGGCAAGCTGATCATCAGCGGCATCCGCACCGAGCAATGCTGCGAAACCACCACCCGCCATGCGTCCGACCTGGGCTGGACGGTGGACTACTGCCTGGACGCCACTTTGACCTGGGACATGCAGCACCTGGACGGCTCGGTACTGGCCGCCGCCGACATCAAGGCCCGCACCGCCGCCGTGCTGACCGATCGCTTCGCCCGCATCTGCACGGTAGACCAAGCCCTGGCCGGAGCCGCAGCATGACGCACCATGTTGCCATCCTGGTGTTCGACAATGTGGAGGCGCTGGACTTCGCCGGCCCCTACGAGGTGTTCACCACCGCCAGCCGGGTCCACGCCCGCAGCCACCCCCACGACGGACCGCTGTTTGCTACACAATGCGTAGCACGCAGCGCAGATACTGTCTGCGCCAGAGCCGGATTACGCATTATTCCCGACGCCACCTTCGCCAGCTGTACCGCAACCGACCTGCTAGTCATCCCCGGCGGGGTGATCGATGCGGCCATGGCCTGCAAGCCGACGATTGACTGGATCGCCGCCACCGCAGGCACGGCCAGCACGGTGGCCTCGGTTTGCACCGGCGCCTTTCTGCTGGCGCAGAGCGGCGTCATCCAAAGCGGCCCAGTCACCACGCATTGGGAAGACGTGGCCGATCTGCAGCGCCTGTTCCCAGCGCTGGACGTGCAAACCGGCCCGCGTTGGGTGGATTGCGGACGCACCATTACATCGGCCGGCATCAGCGCTGGCATCGACATGTGCCTGCACCTGGTGGGCAAGCTGGCCAGCCATGACCTGGCAGTGCGCACCGCCCGCCAAATGGACTACGCGTGGCAGCCCCAGCCGTAATCCAGGTGCTGTTCGTGCTGATGCCGAACAGCCTGCTACTCGACTGGGCCGGCCCGGCCGAGGCGCTGCGCATTACCAACCAGTGCTTGCTGGCCCAGGGCCAGCCCGAGCGCTTTGCCTTGCAGTTCGTCGGGCCGGAGGCGGACAACGTGTCTTCCGTCGGCGCCCTGCTGACCGGTCTGCAGCCACTGCCATCCGTACTTCCCGCGCCCAGCTGGGTAGTGCTGGTCGGCCTGCCTGGCAGCACCATCGCCGTGGACAACGCACCGGCCCGTACTGTGCTGCACTGGTTGCGCGGCCTGCGCCCGCAGCGGCAGCAGTTGGAACTGGTCACCGTGTGCGCCGGCACCCTGCTGGCCGCCCACGCGGGCCTGCTAGCCGGTAGACGCGTGACCACGCACCACCAGCATCTGGACGAGCTGCGCAGCGTGGAGCCGCACTGCGAGGTGGTGGCCAACCGGGTGTTTGTGGAAGATGCGCCGGTGTACAGCAGCGCAGGTGTGACCACCGGCATCGACCTGGTGCTGCAGCGCATAGCCGATACCTGCGGCGAGCCGATCGCCGCCCAGGTGGCACAGACCATGGTGGTGGCGCTGCGGCGCGGGCCGCACGACCCCGAGCTATCGCCCTTCTTGAGCTACCGCAACCATATGCACCCTGCCCTGCACCGGGTGCAAGACGCTGTGAGCCTGGACCCGCGCCACGGCTGGACGGTGCCGCGCATGGCCGAGATCGCCCATACCTCGCCACGGCATCTGACGCGCCTGTTCGTGGAATACACGCAGATCGCGCCGCTGCAGTACCTGCGCCGCATCCGTCTGGCGGTGGCCCAAACAGCGCTGCAGTCCGGCCACAGCGTAAACCAGGCAGCAGAGCTGGCGGGCTTCAGTTCTGACACGCAGCTGCGCCGGGCTTGGCACCAGCTGGGGCTGAGCGGTGCCCCCTCGCAGGCGCGGCCGGCCTGAAGCCGCTTTACAGGAACATGCCGCCAGAGGCCTCGATACGCTGCGCATTCACCCAGCGGTTAGCCGGTGTCAGCAAAGAGGCGATAACACCGCCGATGTCATCTGGCACGCCCACGCGGCCCAGCGCGGTTTGTGACGCCACAAAGGCATTCAGCTGCGCGTTGTCACGCACCGCACCGCCGCCGAAGTCGGTCTCGATAGCGCCCGGCGCCACCACATTCACCGCGATGCCGCGCGGGCCCAGCTCCTTGGCCATGTAGCGGGTCAGCACCTCAATGCCGCCCTTCATCGCGCCATACGCGGCATAGCCGGGCAGTGCGAACCGGGCCAGGCCAGACGAGATGTTCACGATGCGGCCACCGTCGGCCATCAGCGACAGCAGCTTTTGCGTCAGGAAGAAAACGCCTTTGAGATGGATATTGACCAGCGTGTCGAACTGGGCCTCGGTGGTCTCCATCAGGCTGGCGTGGATGCCCACACCGGCGTTGTTGACCAGGAAGTTGAAGTTTTCGCGCTGCCACTGCTCGGCCAACACCTGCTTCACCGACGCCGCAAAAGCGGCAAAGCTGCTGCTATCGCCCACGTCCAGTTGCAGGGCGACAGCGCGCCGGCCCAGGGCCTGGATTTCAGTTACTACGGCAGCGGCTTCGGCAGCCTGGCTGCGGTAGGTCAGGATGACATCGCTGCCGGTTTGGGCGATGTGCAGTGCGGCGTTTTTACCCAGGCCACGGCTGCCGCCGGTAACGATGGCGATAGGGGTATTGCTAGAGGATGGCATGCTGTGTCCGTTCAGAGTGGTTAAGGATGGGTGCAAGTCTATTGATCACTTCAACCCAGATAAATATCAAAAATATGATTTGTTTGTTCTCGATAATTGAACAATGAACCCTGTAGACCGCATGCACATCTTCACCCGGGTGGCGGAACTGGCCAGCTTTACCCAGGCGGCAGACGCCCTGGGCCTGCCCAAAGCCAGCGTTTCCACGGCGGTGCAGCAGCTGGAGAACCAGTTGGGCACACGCCTGCTGCACCGCACCACGCGCCGGGTGCAGCTGACGCAAGACGGCCAAACCTTCTACGAGCGCAGCAAAGACCTGCTGGCGGACATGGAGGACCTGCAGACCATGTTCCAGCAACCTGGCGTGCAGGCCCTGCGCGGGCGGGTACGGGTGGACATGGCTACCGGCATGGCGCGCGACATCGTCATCCCCCGCCTGCCCGAGCTGCTACAAGCCCACCCTCTGTTGGAGGTGGAGCTGAGCAGTACCGAGCGCCGGGTGGATCTGGTGCGCGAAGGCTTTGACTGCGTGCTGCGGGGTGGCCCCGTGCTGGACCCCAGCCTGGTAGCCCGGCCACTGGGCGCCATGCGCATGCGCAACTGCGCCAGCCCGGCTTATCTGCAGCGCTATGGCCATCCGCAATCACTGGAAGACCTGGCCGGGCACCAATTAGTGCATTACGCCAGCACACTGGGCACCAAGCCCCTGGGTTTTGAATACGCCATCGGTGCGCAGGACCACTACCTGCCGATGGCCGGCGCCGTGACCGTCAACAATGCCGAAGCCTATACCGCCGCCTGCCTGGCCGGCCTAGGGCTGATACAGGTGCCAGACACGGGCCTCAAGACACTGCTGAGCCGGGGCTCGCTGGTGGAAGTGTTACCCGACTTCGTGCCGCGCCCAATGCCGCTGACGCTGCTTTACGCCCATAGGCGCAACCTGTCCAAGCGCGTACGCACCGTGATGGACTGGCTGGCGCAGGTGATCACACCACACATCCAGCCACCACGGGCAGACATCACATAAAGTGGTAGCGCAGGCCCAGGTTGAACTGGTTCAGGCCTGTACGGCCGGTGTTGGTGTCGTCCCCCATATGGGTGTAATGCACCAGCTCGGCCGTGGCATCCACATTCGGCGTGATGGCATAGGCCGCGCCCGCGCCCAGGGCCAGCGAGGTGTGCGTGCTACTGCCTGAATAGTTGGTGGAACCGCTGGTGGAGGAAAGGTCCAAGTTGGTCTTCCAGCGCTCAACCCCGAGGCGGCCATAGAGCGACCATTTGTTGTCTATCGGCGCAATGCCCAGCACATGCAGACCCAGGCCATGGGCCTTCCACGAGCCCGCCGCGCTATCGGCCGAAGGCGACGATATGGCGGACTGTACGTCCATCTTGCCCACCCGGTCGTAGCTGGCTTCCACGGCCACGTTCGGACTGACGCGGTAGCCCAGGCGGAAATTCGGGTTGGTACTGCTGCTATCGGCAGAGCTGCCACTGGTCACACCTTGGTTGGCCAGCGCCGAATCGATCTTTCCGCCTAGACCCGATGCGCGACTCATGGACAAGCCACCGCCCACGTACACATCGCCCGATGGGTCGGCCGCATGGGCCAGAGGCATGGCCAGAACCAGGCCCAGCGGCGCCAGGGTGGCAAAAACAGTATTCAATTTCATACCTATTCCTTGGTGATGGAGCCGCCGCGCGCACTGCGCCCAGCGGACTCCGCATGCCCGCTCGCACAGGCAGCGGGAGATGCTGAAAAACGGATTGCGTACCGGACACAAAGACCGGTTGCACCTGCACAATGCCATTGAAGCGCCCCAAACTGTCTGCCCGGTACAGGCTGGGTAAAGCCGATGTAATAAAAATCAGCGCGGGTAACGCACTGACAAGGGCGTTGACACGTGCTTTTGCGCCGTTTGACACCTACACGCCGCCTTATGATCGTTATAGATGCAGCATATTTCGCCTGCAATACCGACATGAATCAAGGAGACGCCATGCGTGAGAAGTCGAAAAAGAGAATTTTGGTCACCGGTGGCGCAGGCTTCCTGGGCAGCCATCTGTGTGACCGCCTGGTGGCGCGCGGCGACGATGTGCTGTGTGTGGACAACTTCTACACCGGCAGCAAGAGCAATGTGGCCCACTTGCTGAACAAAAGCAATTTCGAACTGATGCGCCACGATGTGACGTTTCCGCTGTACGTTGAAGTTGACGAAATTTACAACCTGGCCTGCCCCGCCAGCCCGGTGCACTACCAGCACGACCCGGTGCAGACCACCAAGACCAGTGTGCACGGCGCCATCAATATGCTGGGCCTAGCCAAGCGCTGCAAGGCCAAGATTCTGCAGGCATCCACCTCCGAGGTGTATGGCGACCCCGAAGTGCATCCGCAGCAGGAGTCGTACTGGGGCCGGGTGAACCCGATCGGCATCCGCAGTTGCTACGACGAAGGCAAACGCTGTGCGGAAACCCTGTTCTTCGACTACCACCGCCAGCACCAACTGCGTATCAAGGTGGTGCGCATCTTCAATACCTACGGCCCCCGCATGCACCCGGACGATGGCCGCGTGGTCAGCAACTTCATCATGCAAGCCCTGCAGGGCAAGGACATCACGTTGTATGGCGACGGTGGCCAGACGCGCAGCTTCTGCTACGTGGACGACTTGCTGGAAGCCATGATCCGCATGATGGACAGCCCGGACGAATTCACCGGCCCGGTAAACATTGGCAACCCCGGAGAGTTCAGCATGCGCGAACTGGCCGAGCAAGTCATCGCCCTGACAGGCACCACATCCAAGATCGTCCACCTCCCCATGCCCGCAGACGACCCGCGCCAGCGCAAACCCGACCTCACGCTGGCCCGCCAGATGCTGGACTGGTCGCCCACCATTCCGCTAAACGAAGGACTGCAAAAGACCATCGCCTATTTCGCACAGCTAGCCTAAAGACCGGACACGCATGGAACAGCTCACGACTTTTGTGTCTAGCCGGGGCATGCTGAAGTCTTGCGGCAGCCACCACGCCAAGCCGGTCTCCAGCCACCCCGGCCTGGAGCCCGAACTGCTGCAGAACCACCGGCCGGGTGGCTCCATCTATGTCTGTACGGACGCCCTGCTGAACTTTGCCGTGCAACTGTTACCGCAGATTAGCAGCCCGTTCGTACTGGTCAGTGGTGACAGCGATGTACCCATCAACGATGCCCTGCTGGCCCACCCGGCCATAGCTACATTGCTGGCCAGCGACTACTTGCTGGCCTGGCATGCGCAGAACCTGGTGAGCCAGCACCCAAAGCTGTCCCTGCTTCCCATTGGCATGGACTACCACACCATGTGGGAGCGCCCCGGCATGTGGGGCATTACGGCCATCTCGCCGATGGCGCAGGAAAACGCATTGCTCAACACGCTGGCCGCGTCGCCTGACTTCCATCTGCGCTACCTGACGGCTTATTGCAACTGGCATTTCGCGATGGGACGTGGAGACAGGCAGGAGTGCTTTGACAAGGTGGACAAGTCGGTGTGCTTCTTCGAGGCCAATGCCGTGCCACGCAACAGCACCTGGCTACGGCAAGCGGAATGCATGTTCGTCGTCAGCCCTGAAGGCGCGGGCATGGACTGCCACCGTACCTGGGAGGCGATTCTGCTGGGCTGCATTCCTATCGTCAAAAGAAATGCCATGTCCAACCTGTTTGCGGAACTGCCAGTGCTGGTGGTAGAGGACTGGCAGGAAGTCCAACGTGACACGCTGATGCGTTACTTCCAAACACTGGCAGAACGCAAATTCGACTTCTCGCCTCTGTTTCGCCACTACTGGACTCAGAAGCTGGAAGGCCGCACCGCCCGGCTGCTGGACCCCATGGGCTACGCAGACTTTCGCAAACTGCTCACACGAAAGACCGGTTGATGGCCAGCGCCACCCTGCAAGACGCCCAGATATTTAAAGAGCGCTGCGAGGACAGCCCCGGCATCCTGGTGCTGTGCCAGGGCGACTGGAGACCCACCGCAGAACGTGTGCGCCTGTTTGAGGAGCAAAACTACTATGTGCTGACTGCCGCCAATGGCTACCAGGACATTGTGGACTGGCTGCCCCAGCCGCGCTGCATCGGTGCCATGTTCGCGCACCCAGCCACCGTGGCCCAGGCTCGACAGCAGTATCCGGACAAGGTGATTGAGCGCTTCGAGGGCGTGGGCGCCCGATTCCTGCGCACCCTGACGCAGGAATTGCCTTACGGCTTGCATAACGCAGGTCTGCCATTCACTGGTACCGTACCTGCAGCACTAAAGACCGTAGATGTGGTGTCCGTCTTCTCGCCTGTGGCGCTCAAGCGCGGGCAGTTGCTGATCGAGTCCCTGCTGGCGGCAAACGTCACGGCTTACCTGTTCGCCCAGTCGCTAGGTTCCAACCCACAGCTGCTGGAGTCGTTTTTCGAGGTGGTGCGCAAGGCGGGCAAGTCGATTGAATACTTTCACTACCCGTTCGACCCCTATGCGCTAATGCGTATCGATGGGCGCATCGTCATCGATGGCCGCCCTATTGGGGCGAACAACAGCGTGGTCTCTGCCTACCTGGCCCGCGCGCGCCTTTTGGTACATACATCCACTACCGAGGGCATATCCAACTCGGTCATGGAAGCACTATTGAACGATGTACCGGTGCTGGTGTGCGAAGACATACGCGGGCCACTGCAGGACCTCTCGCTACAGCTGCCGGGGTGCATCTCCCGGTCAGAACCCGAAGCCCATGCACTAGTGGCACATATCCAACGCTTGCTGGCAGCCCCAAAGGCACACGGAAGCATCCGCGAAAGCTTTCGGCACGTTATCAACCCCTTCGAAATCAACCGCCAGATGGTGCGCGGCACCCAAGCATGGTTCGCACGCAATGGCCTGCCCTGGAAAGGCCATTGCCTGGGACTGCTGGGGGGCGTGCAATCCAAGCTCGACCTGGCGCACGCAACAGCGGAAGAAAGCTACCGGGGTCATCAGCACATCTACCCCAACCCTACGGAAGCCCTGCAGTGTGCGGCATTCCAGATACAGATTGCCGAGGCCATTGGAGCAACACCCCACGCCGCCAGCCTGCGTGCAGAAATGCAATATATACAAGGCGGCCTGACTACCCCGCCCCAGAGCAAAGCTCTACCTGCACTCATCGCGTTACTCGCAGCGCGTACCGACATACGGCATGTGCTGGCGGTGGGCGCCACCAACAGTCCGCAACTGGAGGTACTGGTAGAGCAGTTGGGAAACAATCCCGTCCATCCGCAGCTGCACTGCATGGAGAGTGCCCACACGCCCTGCACAGCCATGCAGCAACGCCACGGACAGAAGAATTTTGTCCATTGCCACCACGCCAGCACGGTACCGCTGGAAGCCTTCCCCTCGGCTACGGATGTAAGCCAGTTTTACGCAACAACTAGCGGAAAGTTGAGGGACTACCCGCTAGCCAACGTGCTGGACTGGTTGCGGCAGGACAGGGCCGAGATGGAAGCCACGTCCTTGGAGCCCAATGGCATACAGACACTGCTGGGAAATCTGGGCTTCGAGCAGTTCGACATGGTACTGATTGATGGCCGTGAGTTCACCGGCTTTGCAGAACTGCAGCAGCTGTATGGATGCAAGATCATCCTTCTGGCCTGCACACAAACCTTTAAAAACCACCACAGCCTGCAACAGCTGGTGCAAGACCCCAGTTACCAATTGGTATTTGCAGACGCCGAAGTCTCGAATGGCTTCGCCGTATTTGTGAAACGGTAGTGCGCGCGCAGACCTCAGAACCTGCGCTCAAATACCGCGAAGCCGTTTCGCAACTCCATATTCTGGTGGGTCAGCGCATAGGCGACATGGTTGGTCAATATGCGGTAGGCGTTGAAGCATTTGTGTGAGTTCACGTCATCCAATGCAATGACGCGCGCACCCATGCAGTGGTACAGCTCAGCCTCCCCGGTGAATTCTGAGCCGTCGATCAACACCATATCAAAGTCAACAATCTGGTTTTCTTTTTTGATCAGTTCTATACCGTTGTGTGTCAGACCCGCAGCGCGCATATACGCGATGTCCTGCCGCAACCAAGATAACACCTGCTCAAGGGGGTAGGCGTTCAAGGTCGTCCGCGTGCTGGCGTAGAAAAACGCCACTTCCTGCTCTGATGGAAACTCATCCAATGCAGCGGAAGACTGGTTATAGACCTTGACGAAGTCACAGTCCGCATAGGCATTACGCAAAGCGGTAAAGCGCTCGGTACTCAGCTCCATACAGTACAGCCGCGTGCTCTGCGCATCAACGCGATTACGCAGAGCAGAAACAAATGCATGGGTGCTACCCGCGCCACTGGAAGATCCGATCTCCAGAAAACTCTTCAAATCGTCGCGACTGGCCAGTGCATTCAGCACCTTGTAAAAATCGTCGTTGATGATCTCGGCTGGAATGATTTCAGACAGCATATTGGCCCCCGGTTTCTTATACGTTGCGTGTTGCACCACAGTGCTTGGACGCGGTGCTTGCGCGGACAGATCCACCTGCAACAAGGCAGTTTTGACCTCTAAGGCCATTTTCCCCCAGGAGAACTGCGCAGCGCGCTGCAAACCTTTGGCTATCAGCACAGCACGCATGACTGGCCCCTGCACCTGGTACAAAGCATTCGCCATGGCCGCCACGTCCGTGGGATCCACATACAGCACGCCGTCGGCAGCGACCTCCGGTATAGAGCCCGTAGGACAAGTGATGACCGGGCAGGCACAAGCCATGGCCTCGGTAATCGGCATACCAAAGCCTTCGTACAGTGAGGGGTAGACCAAGGCAATGGCTCCGCTGTAGGCGCATTGCAAGCTTGCATCGTCCACCTCAATCATGTGCACACTGGCGTCGCCCACATGGATGCTGAACTCGGGCTCCAGCGCCGACCAGGGACCGGTGCAGACAATCGCATATTGGCCTCGTAGTTCACCCAGAGTGGCAAACGCCTGGAAGAACAAATGGGCATTCTTGTAGGCACCACGGCTACCCACTAGCAAGAAATAGGGTTTCTCGATGGCGTGCTGTGCCTTGAATAACGCAAGCTGTTCAGGCTCCGGGGCCTTGAAGTCCACTCCGCAATGGGCCACCGTCACCTGCTCTGGACGGATGGCTGGGAAAAAACGGCACAGATCATTCGCCGTGTTTTGCGATATGGCTATATAGGCACTGGCATGGCGAATGCCAGCATGCTTTTCCACCCAAATGGCTTTGGTCGCCGTGTCCCAGTTCAGGACCTCAGGAATCATGTCGTAGGCCATGAATACCGACGGCGTCGAAATCGGTGTCGTGTAGTAGCTGGACACAAACAAGCTGGCGCCCTCTTCGTCGCACACTTGTTGCAGCAGTGCCCGATCAGCATCTGGTGCGGCGTAGTTGTGGGAGGGAATGTTGCGGTAAGCAATGCCGGGAATGCGCGGCGCTGTATTTTGGCGGTCCAACACCAATAACTGTGCGGCGAATCCATCTTGTACCCACTCCAACAGCAAGGAGTGCCAGACACGGGCAATGCCGGAGCGGTTGTATTGGAAAAATACCGCATCAATTAAAATTTTTCGCACTGAAGAAGACATATCTGTTGTCGCTTTAAATTATTTCACTTCAGTTACTACATAGCGCTGCCAAATTTGTATATGGGGCTCACTATTGTCCATAAGCCACTTGCACAATAAAAAACTATGCAGTCGCTCCAGCAGATAACCGGCAACCCGCCGCTGGTATCCCGTACGCGCAACCTGGTAATCGGACGAGTAAGCATTCCATACAGCTTTCAATATGCTGATGATTCTCATGAATACATCCACATGTATGCAGCACACGGCGGGAGACGGAATGATTCCACGCAAAGTAGCGAATGCTTTGATGTCCGCCTTGTCCAAAACACCGCTGTCGGCACAGGCGGCAGCAAACATGACCAAATCATCAATCACGTGCACCCGCGCGTAATTGCTAGAAATACTCTCCCCAAAGTCAAAAATGGAACCTACGGCCAAACGCCCGGGAAAAGCATCCAATTGCTCCTGAGTGGGGAAAATAGCCGGAGCCAAATCTGGCGTAAGCACCCGTATCCAGGGAGAAACTGACTCTGCTCCACCCATCAGGGTAGATACAAACTTGCGGTATTGAAACAAGAATAAATGCTCTGCAACCACGTCACCCGACAGCAGCAAATCGTGCAAGCCAAAGAGCTGAGAGTACTCGGCCAAGCCGCCACCATCGATCGCTGTGCCAAACCGGTTGTCGTCAATCACCAGCTCATTCTGTATACCCAGAGAAGCGGGGCATAACATTTCAAAAAAAACAGGCGGCCTGAACAATGGCATGGTATGGCCAATGCAATAAGCCTTCATTATTTTCGACATGTGGTTTTAAATAAATTAAGCTCTATGGCTCTCGCACCGCTTCACCAAGACCCTTGGTCAGCGGCCACACCAAATAAGACATGACAGTGCGTTTACCCACCACAATTTCTGCATTCAAAGTCATGCCCGGCAGAATTCTGGAATTCTCCAGCATATTTTTCAGATTTACTTTGTCGATGCTGACACGGCTCATGTAGTAAGCATCTCCACCGGTTTTGACCTGTGTATCTTTACGAAATGCGTCTTCGCTCAATGTTCGAACCCGGCCATCCAGTGTTCCATGGCGTTGAAAGGGGAATGCATCCAGCTTGATATGGACCGGGTCGCCGAGCTTGATATAACCAACATCGACTGAGTCGATATGCACTTCAGCTTCCAACACCACGTTCATGGGCACCAGGGTAAAAAATGTTTCCGCCTCTTTGACAATGGAGCCGGGAGACAGCTTGGCAATCTCCAGCACAACTGCATCCACGGGAGACACCAAAGTCACCAACCTGCGGCGCTTGTCGGCCTTCTGCAATTGCTCTTTGACCGAGTCGCGCTCGCGCGAGAGAACCAACATGTCCTCCATTGCTTTTTGCCGCCAACTTTTCTCAAAGGCCAACTTTTCCGCCTCAAAAGCACCTAGTTCGCGTCGTATTTCCTGCTCGCGGCTACGGGACAGCTCCAGATCACGCTCGACTTCTTTACTTCTCTGTTGTGCCTCAAGCAATTGCAAGGGTGCACCAATCTTTTGGGCCACCATCTTCTCCTGCATCGCTTCTATTTCTTTCAAAGATTTCAGACGCGAAGCCACAAACTGCTGATCCTGCCGGTTCGTCGCCAATGCAGCGCGTAGCTTCGCGGCAGTTTCCGTCATCTTCATCTGCTGGGCTTTGTAATTAGCCCGTCGCTCAAACGACAAATTGGCCTGCAGTTGACCATCGGCCGTCTGTGTCCCGGTACTGCCGGTGACGCCGCCACCCTCCAGTTCGCGCCCCAGGCTTTGAACCTGGGTTTCCAGACTATTCAATTGGGCCTGCAACTGGGTTTCGTCAGCCTGGGCAAACGTAGCATCCAAAGAGGCCAGCTTTTCACCCTTCTTGACCACCTGCCCCACGCGCACATCGACGCTTTGCACGATGGAAGTTTCCAGCGGCTGCACAACCACATTCGGCAAAGGATTGACCAGGCGGCCCTGAGCCACAATCACTTCGTCCAATTGCGACAAGCTGGCCCATATGGCAAAGATGACCAGGGCGGCAAACAGTACGCGCAAGGTTATTTGCGCGAACTTGGGTACCGGCGTGCGCTCAATTTCGTCCGCGTCTGGCAGATATTCAACGACAGTCTTTTTCTTGGAGCCTTTGCCCCATTTGAAAGAAAGCCATCGCTTCACAAATGGCTTGTTTGTTGATTCCATAGATGTTGGTAAGTCTCACATCGGGTCAGCAACTCATCGTGCCGACCGCTATCAACCAGACGCCCATGCTGCATAACCAGAATGGCGCTGGCATTGACCAGCGTGGATAGGCGGTGGGAAATCATGATCACAGTCCGCCCAACAGCAATACGCGAAAGATTGCTGATAAAAATGGCTTCGCTTTCAGGATCCAAGGCGCTGGCCGCTTCATCCAGAACCAGAATCCGCGGCTTGGACAACAGCGCGCGGGCAATCGATAGACGCTGCTTCTGCCCACCAGACAAATTGGAAGCGTTTTCCTCCAGCAGCGTGTTGTATCCCTGCGGAAGCCGTTCAATAAACTCTGCAGCTCCTGCAGCTTCAGCTGCGGCAACAATCTGCTCGAATGTGGACTCAGGTTTGGCAACTGCAATATTGTCCCGAACCGAACCGCGGAACAAGAAATTCTCTTGCAACACCACTCCGATCTGGCGGCGTAAATGGGCCAGTTCGATCTCGCGTGCATCTGTGCGATCAAAGCGCACAATCCCTTCCTGGACGCCGTACAAGCCCTGGATCAGCTTGGTCAAAGTGGTCTTGCCGGATCCGCTCCTCCCCACAATTCCCACAACAGAGCCTGCCGCAATAGTGAAGCTCGCACGGTCCAATGCAGCATGGCTGGACCCCGGGTAACGGAAGGTGACTTCGTTAAACGAAATTTCTCCAGCCAATTCCGGGCGCAAGCCACCAGCACTGGCCCGCCCCTCCGAAGGACGGTTCATCACCTCCCCCAGCATGCGCACAGACAAAGCGGTCTCTTGATACTCATTCACCAAACTGACAATCGCAATCAAGGGTGCAACAACCCGACCCGAGATCATTTGAAAGCCAATCAATGCGCCAACAGACAAGGTTTGGTCAAACACCTCCTGTGCACCCAACACAATAATCACTACAGGTAACAGCTTGCCCAAAAAATCAGTGACAGCGTTACCAGTAATTGAAATTTTCCCTACCCGAAAATGCATATTGATGGATTGGGCAGAGCGTTGGTCCCACAAACGCCGCTGCGCTGGCTCAATAGCCAAGGCCTTTACCGTCCGCATTCCGTGGATGGTCTCGACCATCATGGATTGCCTCTCACCTTCGGCGCTATACAGATCGTTCAAGCGCTTTTGAAATACCGGCACCATGGCAGCAACCACCCCGGCAATCAAAAAGGTGAAAACCAAAGTGACCAGGGCAAGCTTGACCGAATAGGTAAAAAGTATGGGCAGAAAAATGAACAAAGACAGTGCGTCCAGCACGGTAAAGAACATCCGCCCAGTCAAGAAGCTTCGAATCTTCTCCACTTGTTGCATGTGGCGCGTAATTACACCGGCAGTGGTTGTCTCAAAGTAATCGATAGGCAGCGACAAGAGATGCGCAAAGGTACGGCGCGTCAACCGCATATCAATCTTGTTCGTGGCGGAAAGAGTCAGTATTTGACGTAGAAAACCAAATAGCGAATCAAATACCAAGGCAATCACTATGCCTATCGCAAGCACCCACAAGGTTGCCAGGCTTTGGTGCACCAGCACTTTGTCAATCACCAATTGAAAGAACATGGGAGACGCCAGCGCCAGAACATGCATGGCAATCGCCGCAACCGCAATATCTCTCAGCGCTGCTTTTTGTTTGAGAATTTCGGGAATGAACCAACGAAAGCCGAACGGCTGATTTTGTTCCGGCAGCGCGTAAATGCGCTTCATCAAAAACACGTCACCTTGCCAAAGTGCGCAAAACTTAGCGCGATCCAGGCGCAAGATTTCAGTGGGATTGTCTGCTAGAGGGTTCAGCACTGCCACCAACCCATCACCGTTCACATTCGCGCACATGACAATCATGCAATTGCCATCGGTCATGCGGGCAATCAAGGGAAATACCCCCGCCTGCTCCTGCAGACTCTCCCACGAAAAATGGTCAAACTTCGCCTTCAACCCTATGTCTGCGGCAATGCGCAACACGGTAGCAGGACCGGGTTCCTCTGAAACCAGCGCATAGTCCTCAATCAGGCGCTCAGGATTCACCGGCAACCGGTGATGCTGGGCAAGTGCAGCAATGCACTGTACGGTTGAGTGAGGAAATCGTTCTGACATGGTTGGATCACGCATACATGTCTTTACATTTCAACACGCAACAGTGAATTCAATGGCTTGATATGACGCCTTTTGCAGCGCCAGTTCTGCCACCTGATGCATAAAAAAAGGTGGAGGGTTTTCACCCTCCACCTTGTCCTCAGATAGAAGCAGTAGGACTACTTACCACCAGTGCCCGCCAAGAACCCCTTCTGCGCGGAATCCTGGATGCCGGAGACATTCAAAGGCTTCACAGTTGCAGCCATCGTACTGCCCTGGCCTGCAATCAAATTGCCGTTTGCGTCAAACTGTTTCATGACATCCACCATACTGCCTACAGCCAAAGTGGCGGCAGCGGGTTTGGTGAACGCGGCAGAAGCCAAGTCAATCTGTGGCATCGACGCATCACCTCCTACCCCAGTCCCATCAAATGCCCCCATCACCTGGGCCAGACTACTGACCTTGGAGCGCAAATCGACACTTTGCGTCGAAGCACTGGTCTTCGCAGAATCCAGTACAGGCTGAACAACTTCTTGCAACTTAGACGAAACCACCTCAGTAGCAGCCACCGCAGGCGTTGCCGTCGGATTCAGTGACGCTATCACTTGGTCCACCGTCACAGCTGGGGTGCTGGCATCCTTCTGGTCGGCAACAAACCACACATCAGCTGCTGCGTGGGTTGCACCGTCAGATGTTTCATAGCTGGAAGTCAATCCCACCAAGTTGCCATTGTCCTGACTAATCTGAACCGTTGCTTTGGCACTGATGCTGGTAATACCCAACGACGACAGCGTTTTGACCTCACCTGATTCGCTGACGCCATCAGAATTGCTGTCAATCCACACCCGCAAGTCAGCAAAACCGGCATCTTCGCTATTGACAACGCCATCATGGTTGGCGTCCAACTCACCGAGCGCCGCGTATCCATCACTGGCTTTGGATCCGTTTGCAAGCTTCGTGGACGAGCCAAACAACTCGGAGCCATCGTTGATCAGTCCATCATGGTTTCTATCCATGACCAGCAAGCCATCTCCACTGCTGACCCAACCCGTGTTGACCTTGGAACCATCAGCGAACAGGTCAAAGGTCACACCCGATGAGATGTTCAATGTTTTAACGCCATCTCCATTCAGATCCAGAATAATTGGCGTGCTCAAGGTCAGATGGGATATCTGCGCGGTGGTGAAGGCCGATATCTGCGTAGACGTAAAGCTCTCCGCCTGCGTTGTCGTAAACGCCTGAACCTGGTTGGTTGTCAGCGCTACGATCTCGTTTGTGGTGAGCGCAATGATCTGACTCGTCTTCAGAGCAACTATGTCAATAGTCTCGATGGCAGCAATCTGGTTCGTCGTCAAGGCAGCAACGCTAGCCGTTGTCAACGAAGCCACTTGACCTGTCGTCAATGCCACCACCTGATTTGTCGTCAAAGCAGACACTTGCGACGTGGTAAGTGAGGCAATATCCGCTGTGGTGAGCGCCTGAACTTGGTTGGTTGCCAGCGCAGCGACCCCTGTCGTTGTCAAAGCTGCTATTTGAGCCGTTTTGAGCGCCGCAATATCCACCGTTTCGATCGCAGCAATTTGGCTGGTACTCAACGCAGCCACTCCGGCCGTCGTCAAAGCAGCAATCTGTGACGTCGTCAAAGACACGATCTGGTTGGTGGTCAGAGCAGCCACGCTGTTGGTGCTCAGCGCCGCAATCTGGCTGGTCTTCAGCGCAGCCACGTCCACCGTCTCTATCGCCACG